>NZ_JBBGZG010000005.1:0-231524 GCF_037479315.1 Comamonas sp. MYb69 | reverse complement strand
TCCGACCATTATTTAAAAGCCTGTTGCATGCAAATGCGACAGGCTTTTTCATATTGGAATCTTTGAAAACGGTGGCTGGGTTTGCTGCTTGCCAACAACGCCAGGCAGCAGCTGCGGTGCAGATGTGGCACGATAGCGCAGCCTCCGTGTTTGATCTATGCCCACACAGTTCCACCCTGTCACCTACGCCGATTCAAAGCCCCGCGCGCCGCGCGATCGCTGGGACCACCTGGATGTGCTGCGAGGCCTGGCAATGGTCTGGATGACGGTCTTCCACCTCTGCTTTGATCTGAGCCATCTGCAGCTGTGGCGCCAGGATTTCTACCACAACCCCGTCTGGACCTGGCAGCGCAGCGCCATTGTCAGCCTGTTCCTGCTGTGCGCAGGCCTGGCCCAAGCCGCAGCCCAGAGCAAGCAGACCAGCGCCACCCGGTTTTACCGGCGCTGGGCGCAGGTGGCAGGTTGTGCACTGCTGGTCAGCGCCGGCTCCTACCTGGTGTTTCCCAACAGCTTTATCTACTTTGGCGTGCTCCATGGCATGGCGGTGATGCTGTTGCTGCTGCGCCTGCTGCAGGGCTGCAGCAACCGCCTGCTGTTGTGCCTGGCGATAGTTTGCATGCTCGCGCCAGGCCTCTACCACTATGCGGCCAGCAGCTTGCCTACCGCGCTCGTCGAGTGGCTCAACACCAAGCCGCTCAGCCCCTTGGGCTTGGTGACGCGCAAACCCGCCACCGAGGATTTTGTTCCGATCCTGCCCTGGCTGGGTGTGATGCTGTTGGGCTTGGGTATTGGCCGCCAGCAGATGGCCAAGCCCGGTGCCTGGCTGCCGGGCTACCTGGCGCGGCCTGCGCAAAGCTGGGCCAGCCGCAGCCTCGCCTGGCTGGGGCGCCACAGCCTGCCTTACTACATGCTGCACCAGCTGGTGCTGCTGGGCGGTTTGATGCTGCTGGTGCTGTTGCTGCCTACCGCACTGGATTGAGCCAAAGCACTGCGCTGCAGGCTCAGTCCGCCTGCGGGTCATCAAGCAGACGCGCTGCCTTGTTCGCCAGCGGTGCCTCGGCGCGAAAATAACCCAGCACCGTCGCCGCACTTTGGTGGCCAGTCATCGCCATCGTGTCGGCCAGCGCCATGTTCTGGCGGCCGGCCTCGGTCACAAAGCCCGAGCGCAGCGAGTGCGCAGAAAAATCCCCCTCAACGCCCGCGAGCGCGCAGCGCTCCTTGACGATGTTGTTGACCGACAGCGCGCTCAGTGCCGCGTCGCCCACCTGGCCGTTTTTGAACACGCGTCGAAATATAGCGCCCTCGTGGATGCCCGAGGCCTCCAGCCACTGGGCCAGTGCTGCGCCGGCCACGCCAACGATGGGCTTGAAGTTCTCTGGCCGGGCGGAACCGCTCTGGTTGGTTTTGGACAGGCGTAGGTCATAGAGATACTGGCCCGGGCCCATGGCCTGCAGCCATTCCATGCGCGCGTCCGCCACCTCTGATCTCCGGCGTCCACCACTGGCCCAGGCAAACAGCAGCAAGGCGCGGTCACGCCGCCCCCTCAAGCTGTCATCACAGGTGGCGAGCAACTGCTCCAGCAAGGGGCGGGTGAGGGCGGCCTTTTTCTGCTCCAGCATGCCCCGGCGCGCATAGGCCTTGCGCAGGTGCTGCAGTGCCTCGCGTACCTCGGCGCTGTGGCAGGGGTTGGGCAGCGCCTGGTGGCTGTGCGCCTTGGAGAGCACCGCAATCCGGTGCACCAGGGTGGAATGCGCCAACGCCCCCCGTTTTCCCTTGAAGCCTTGTTGCACGAGCTGCGCGTCCAGCGCCGGCGGCAGGCCGGACTGCGCGCCTTGCGCGCCCAGGTGCTCGCTGTGGTCGGCCACAAACTGCAGCACCACATTGGCCGGCAAGGGCAGGGCAATGGCCTGGCCATAACGCAACCAGTACCAGGCGGCCCAGTAGCGCAGAGCGCTTTGGTAGCTGTTGGTGGTGTTTTCGGATGCAGCTTCCAGCCGCAAGGCATGCAATGCGTCTTGCGCCGATGCGGACAGCAGCTCCGGCTGCAGTGGCGCGGCGCCAGGCGGTGCAGCGGGCAGCAAATCTGTATCTACCGGCATAGGAAGAGGGGCGTAAGACTTCATATTTATTAAATATTACATGCTATGTATGATATATTACACACAACAGACAGATTACTTGCGATAACAATCTCTTATCGATAGTAATCGGAAAAGGGTTCAAAAAATGGAAATTTCGCGTGCCACGCGCAGCGTACAAAAAGAAGATGTCTGGCAGGCGGCCGATGCGCTGCTGCTGGAGGGCAAACGGCCAACGATTGAGCGGGTGCGCCAGAAGATTGGCCGCGGCTCGCCCAATACGGTAAGCCCCATGCTGGAGGCTTGGTTTGCCACCTTGGGACCGCGCCTGGGGGCGGGAGGAGGGGGCAGCGCCCTCAATGGCGAGCCTGATAGCGCCGTTGGCAAAGGCTTACCGCCCGTGCTGGTGCAGGCGCTGCAGCAACTCTGGGAGCAGGTGCAAGCGCAGGCGGCGCAAGCGGCAGATGCGCTGTTGGAGCCCGTGCGCGAAGATCTGCAGGCGCAGCAGCAAGCGCTGGACGAGGCCCAGCAAGCCCTGGCGCAAGAGCGCAGCCTGATGGCCCAGCAACGCGCCGCCACCGAGCAGGCGCTCGCCGTGGCCCATGCCCAGATCAAGATGCAAAGCGGGCGCCTGGCTGACTTGGAGCAGGCCGGCCGGCAAAAGGACCAGTTTGCGGCCACCCAGCAGCAGCGCCTGCAGGCGCTGGAGCAGGAGCTGTTTGCCAACCGCAAAGCCCGCGATGAGGCCGACCTGGCCCATGCCGAGCAGCTGCGCGAGCTGCAGCACAGCGCCCAGCTGCAGCAGCACAGGGCATTGCAAGAGCTTGACCGCGCACGCCAGGACACCAAGCAGGCGATGGCAGCCCAGCGCGCCGAGCAAGAAAAGCTGGCCAAGCTCGAAGCCCAATGGCAGCAGGACCGCCAGACCCTGCAGGGCCAGCGTGAGCAGCAAGCCGCGCAGCTGCAGCAGGCGCAGGCCCAGGTGCAGCAGCTCCAGCACCAGCTGCAGAGCGCGCAGGCAGCCCATGCGCAGGCCATGGCGCTCCAAAGCCATCAGCATGAGACTGCGCTGGCCCAGCTGCGGCTGGAGCAGGCCCAAGCGGGCAGGGCAGGGGATTCTATCGCCGCAGCAGACACTGGGGCAGGCAACGGCCGCCGCTCCATGCGCAGCGTGGCGCCAGCGGCCCGGCCTCTGCGCAGGCTGCCGGGCTCGCGCCTGCGTGGCAAAAACTAGGCCGTCTGCACTGCGGGTCTCGCCTCAGGCGAGCGTCAACCAGATAAATCCAGCCAAGGCCAGATAAAACACCACCAGGCCCGATCAGGCCATGCTGCTCATCGCTGCCGCATCTACCGCATCGTCTGCCAGCGCCACTTCACCGCGCGCCAAGGCATCGGCCACGGTGTTCTTGTGGCGCGGCACCCAGCGCACCTCCAGCTGTGCAAAGCCGGCACGCAGAGAACGGGCCTGTTCATACAGTGCAGCCAAGCGGGCAATCGGCTTGGCGGCGGGCTCTGCCATTTGCGCGGCCAGAATGCTGCTGTCGGTGTGCAGCAGCACCTCGCGTGCGCCCATGCCTTGCAGCCATTGAAGGGCATGGATGGCGGCCAGTGCTTCGGCCTCGTTGTTGCAGCCGGTATGGCCCAGTGCCTGGCTAAAGCGGTGGCTCGCCCCATCGGGCGCATAGGCAATGCCGCCAATGCGCATGCGCCCCGGGTTGGGCAGGGCGCTGCCGTCGATATAGGCGATCCAGGTGGCTGATGTCATGCGAGCAGCATAAAGTGGCGCCCAATCCAGCGCAGGACCACTGGGAATGGCGGCCTTCAGGCGCAGGATGCCAGGTCACTGTAGCGCCTGCGATACAGCCCAAATGCCTCGTCAATATGACGAACGTCTGTGTCATCCAAGATTCGCCAATCCGCCATGCCATTGTCACAAAGGCTTCCGATACTCCATCGATCCTATTAACCCAGGCGAGAGAGTACGCAATGAAGAACTGGAAAAAGCTGGTGGCTGCAGCTGCCGCCATGGCAGCAACGGGCCTGGTGTATGCCCAAAAGACGGAACTGACGGTCTACACGGCGCTCGAGATGGACCAGCTCAAGGCTTATGAGACGGCCTTCAACAAGAACCACCCCAACATCGCGCTGAAATGGGTGCGTGACTCCACCGGCGTCATCACCGCCAAGCTGCTGGCCGAAAAAGCCAACCCCAAGGCCGATGTGATCATGGGCGTGGCGGCATCGAGCCTGGCGATTTTCGACAAGAACGACATGCTGCAAGCCTATGCGCCCAAGGGTCTGGAGGCGATCACCGCCAAGTACCGCGACAGCAAGAACCCACCCCACTGGGTTGGTATGGACGTGTTTGGCGCCACCATCTGCTTCAACACCGTCGAAGCCAAGAAGCGCAACATCCCCATGCCCACCAGCTGGCAAGACCTGACCAAGCCCGAGTTCAAGGGCCAGGTGGTGATGCCCAACCCCGCCTCGAGCGGCACTGGCTACTTTGATGTCGCTGCCTGGCTGCAGCTGTTTGGCGACGACAACGGCAACGGCGGCGGCTGGAAGTACATGGATGCGCTGCACGAGAACATTGCGCAGTACACCCACTCGGGCTCCAAGCCCTGCAACATGGCCGCCCAGGGCGAGTATGTCGCCGGTATCTCGTTTGAATACCGCGCGCACGCCAACAAGGCCAAGGGTGCACCGATCGAGCTGGTGTTTCCCAAGGAAGGCCTGGGCTGGGATCTGGAAGGCATCAGCATCTACAAGGGCACCAAGCACGCCGATGCCGCCCAAAAGCTGGTGGACTGGGCCGTGAGCAAGGAGGCGATGGAGCTGTACGGCAAGAACTTTGCCGTTACCGCCATGCCCGGCGTTGCACCCAAGCTGGCCAATATTCCTGCCGACTATGAGTCGCGCCTGATTCCGCTGGACTTCTCCAAGATGGCCGACAGCCGCGATCGCGTGCTGGCCGAATGGACCAAGCGTTACGACGCCAAGAGCGAGGCCAAGAAGTGAGTGACAGGGAGACAGCGCGTTTGCCAGTAGCGCAGGGCCAGGCGGCGCAGACCACGCCCGTGCGCGATACCTCGTATGCATTCGAGTCCGCCGAGCAGGGCTTGCGCCGTGGCAACGAAGAGAGTGGCCCGCCCTTTTTGGAGATTCGCCATCTGCACAAGTCCTACGGCAGCTTTACCGCCTTGCAGTCGATCAACCTGCAGATTCGCCGTGGTGAGCTGGTATGTTTTCTGGGCCCCTCGGGCTGCGGCAAGACCACCTTGCTGCGCGCGATTGCCGGGCTCGAAGCCCAGACCAGCGGCGAGATCTGGCAGGACGGCAAGAACATCTCCCAACTGCCCGCTTCCCAGCGGGACTACGGGATCGTCTTCCAGTCCTATGCGCTGTTTCCCAATCTGACGGTCGCTGACAACGTGGCCTATGGCCTCGTCAGCCAGCGCCAACCCAAGGCCCTGGTGGCCCAGAAGGTGCAAAGCCTGCTGGACACCGTGGGCCTGTCGGTGAGCGGGGGCAAGTACCCGGCCCAGCTGTCGGGTGGCCAACAGCAGCGCGTGGCCCTGGCCCGTGCGCTGGCGATGTCACCCGGCCTGCTGCTGCTCGATGAGCCGCTGTCCGCGCTGGACGCCACCGTGCGCGTGCACTTGCGCAACGAGATCCGGGCGCTGCAGCAGCGCCTGTATGTCACCACCATCATGGTCACGCATGACCAGGAAGAGGCGATGGCCATGGCCGATCGCGTCGTGGTGATGAACCATGGCGTGGTCGAGCAGGTGGGCACGCCCCGCGACATCTACCAACGCCCGGCCACCCCGTTTGTGGCGGAGTTCATCGGCAAGGCCAACAAGCTGCAGGCCCTGGCCGCCGGCAATGGCGGCATCACCTTGGCAGGCCACAAGCTGTACTGCCCGCAGGCGCCGCGCATGAGCCCCGGCGAAAGCCTGCATGTCTACCTGCGGCCAGAAGACTGCAGCGTGCATGACTGCACGGCCATGCCGCCCATCGGCAGCGCGCCTGCGCCCAATGGCGCGCCGGTGCTCACCGGTGTCGTCGAGCAGCTGGAGTTTCTCGGAGCGCTGTGCATCGTCCATGTCGATGTGCAGCGTCTGCCCGAGCGCCATGTGCAGCTGCAGCTGAGCCCGGCGCAGTGTCTGCAGCTCGATATCCAGGTGGGGCGCTGGTTGCAGTTTTCCATCCATGCGCAGCAGTTGAAGATTTTTGCCCAGGCCGCCTGAGCCCGGCCGTTGCCCTGGCAAGCGCCGGGGCAGGGGCCGCTCGCGGCCATGTCCCCGGTCACGGGGCCTTACCGACACACTATGACCTCATCCGTTTCAGCGCCCGCAGCGCTCCCCCGCCATACCGGCCTGCATGCCGCGCCCAGTGACCGCATCGCGCAACTGGCGCTGGTCGCCATCACCGCGCTGCTGCTGCTTGGCCTGTTGGCACCGCTGGCCGCCTTGCTGGGCCAGGCCTTTGCGCCCACCTCGGGCGACGAGGGCTCGGTCTTCATGCGCTTTGTGCGCTATTTCCAGTCGCCCGCGCTGCTGGGCAGCCTCTGGAACAGCCTCTGGGTATCGCTGGTGGTCACCGCCCTGGTCATCCCGCTGGCCTTTGGCTTTGCCTATGCCATCACGCGTTCGGGCATCCGCGCCAAGGGCCTGCTGCGCAGCATCAGCCTGCTGCCCTTGCTGGCACCCTCGCTGCTGTCCGCCATCTCGCTGATCTACTGGTTTGGCAACCAGGGCGTGCTCAAGTCCGTGCTCAATGCGCTGGGGTTTGACACCATCTACGGCGCGCCCGGCATTGTGCTGGCCCAGTGCTTTGCCACGTTTCCGCATGCGCTGATGATTCTGATCACCGCACTGGCCCTGGGCGACCAGCGCCTCTACGAGGCCGCCACCGCGCTGGGGGCCAGCCGCACGCGCCAGTTCCTGACTGTGACCTTGCCCGCGGCGCGCTATGGCGTTGTCTCGGCCGCGCTGGTGGTGTTTACCTTGGTGATCACCGATTTCGGCATCCCCAAGGTGATCGGCGGCAATTTCAACATGCTCGCCACCGATGTGTTCAAGCTGGTGATCGGCCAGCAGGATTTCCAGCGTGGCGCCGTCGTGGCCTTGCTGCTGCTGCTGCCTGCCGTCATCACCTATGCGATTGACCGCCAGGTGCAGAAAAAGCAGACCGCGGTGCTGACCGCGCGCGCCGTGGTGCTGCAGCCCAGCCGCCATGCCGCGACCGACCGCTTTTGCAGCCTGCTGTGCTGGACGCTGGCCGCGCTGATGCTGGCCATGTTCGGCATGGCCATCTTTGCATCTCTGGTGCAGTTCTGGCCCTACCAACTGGACCTGACCCTGAGCCACTACACCAGCGGCCTGGTCGATGCCGGTGTCGATACCGCCGTCTTCAACAGCCTGACCATGGCCGCGAGCGCTGCGGTGGCCGGGCCCATCGTGGTCTTCATGGGCGCCTATCTGCTGGAAAAAACCAAGGGCATGCCCGCGCTGCGCCCGGTGCTGCGCATGCTGGCCATGCTGCCCATGGCCGTGCCCGGCCTGGTGCTGGGCCTGGGCTATATCTTCTTTTTCAACGCCCCTGGCAACCCGCTGAACTTTTTGTACCAGACCATGCCCTTGATGGTGCTGTGCACGGTGATGCACTACTACACCACCGGCCATATGACCCTGGTGACGGCGCTCAAGTCAATTGATGGCGAGTTTGAATCGGTCAGCGCCTCGCTCAAGGTGCCGTTCTACCGCACCTTGTGGAAGGTGACCCTGCCGATGTGCCTGCCGGCCTTGCTGGAGGTCTCGCGCTACTTCTTTGTGGCCGCGATGACCACGATCTCGGCCGTCGTCTTCCTCTACTCGCCAGAAACCCGCCTGGGCGCGGTTGCGATCCTGAACCTGGATGAGGCCGGCGACATGGCCGCTGCCGCTGCGATGGCGGTGATGATTGCCGCGATCAGCTGCGTGGTGACCGTGCTCTACCAGGCGCTGGGCTGGTGGTTGAACAAGCGCACGCAGGCTTGGCGCAAGCGCTGATTGCGTTGATGGACAAGATGATTTGAGAACCAGGAAAGACAGGAATGACGGTGGGAAGCACTAGTTTTGATGTGATTGTGGTGGGTGCAGGCATTGTGGGCCTCGCCCATGCCTATGAGGCGGCACGCCGGGGCCTTACGGTCTGCGTGGTCGACCGGGATGCCGCCTGCGTGAGCGCGTCGATCCGCAATTTTGGCTTTGTGACGGTGACCGGCCAGGGGGCAGGGGACACCTGGCGCCGCGCCCGCCATGCGCGCGACGTCTGGGCCGAGCTTGCGCCCAAGGCCGGTATAACGGTGCAGCACCAGGGCCTGAACCTGGTGGCGACACGCGACAAGGCGCTGGATGTGTTGCAGGCCTTTATGCACACCGAGATGGCCCAGAGTGTGAATTGCACACTGTGGAGCCCCGAAGAGGCCGCCCGCCACGCGCCCGAGCTGCGGCTGGACCAGGCCAAGGCCGTGTTGCACAGCCCCATTGACCTGCGGGTCGAATCGCGCGACGCGATCGCCCAGCTGACGCGCTGGCTGGCCGAGCAGATGCAAGTCACCTTCCGCTTTGGCGAAGCGGTGTTGGAGGTGGCCACGCCCAAGGTCGTGACGGCCAAGGGGCAACTGCATGCCGAGCGCGTGGTGGTCTGCACCAATGCCGACATCCATGGCCTTTACAGCGCGCTGTTTGCCAAACACAAGGTGCAGCTGTGCCAGCTGCAGATGCTGCGCGTACAGCCCGCTGGCAATCTGCGCCTGAACGCATCGGTGATGGGCGACCTGAGCCTGGTGCGCTACCACGGCTACAGCAAGCTGCCCGAGGCGCGCGCCTTGCTCGAGCAACTGCAGCAGGAAGAGGGCGAAAGCCTTGCCCATGGCATCCACCTGATCGCCGTGCAAAGCGCTGACGGCAGCCTGGTGGTCGGCGATTCGCACCACTATGGCGCCTCCGTCCAGCCCTTTGCGCAGGACGAGGTTGATGCGCTGATGCTGCGCCATATGCGCGAAGCATTGAACATTGGCGACTACCGCGTCACCGAGCGCTGGGTAGGCATCTACCCCTCGGCCCCACACACGGACTGCTTTATCGAGGCGCCGGACGCCGCCACCCGCGTGGCGATCGTCACCAGCGGCACGGGCGCGAGCACCGGCTTTGGCGTGGCACACGACACCTTTGCCCATTGGTAAGGGTTGCCGGGCACGCGGAACGACACATCTCTTATATAGACAGCCCCTACACGGACCCTGGCCAGTGGCCGGGCCAAGGGGCAGAGGACACCATGACGAATTTTCACAACCCCCAACGCGTACAAGCCGTTGTTTTTGACTGGGCCGGCACGATTGTCGACTTTGGCTCACGCGCGCCGATGGGCGCCTTTGTGCAGCTGTTCCAGGATTTCGGCATCGAGATCAGCATTGCCCAGGCCCGGGGCCCAATGGGTTCTGCCAAATGGGACCATATTGCAGCGCTGTGCCAGCTGCCCGAGGTGGCAGCGCAGTGGGAGCGCCGCTATGGCAAGCCGGTGGCCAACAACGATATCGACCATCTCTACGAGGTGTTCACGCCGATGAACGCCCGCGTGGTCGGTGATTTTACCGACTTCATCCCCGGCGCGTTGGAAGTGGTCAACCGCCTGCGGCTCGACGGCATCAAGATCGGCAGCACCACCGGCTACAACCGCCCAATCATGGATGTGCTCGAACCCATCGCCGCCCGCGCCGGCTACGCGCCAGACAACATCGTCTGCGCCGGCGACCTGGCCGCTGGCCGCCCCAGCCCCTTGATGATGTACCGCTGTTTTGCCGATCTGGGTGTCTGGCCTGCCTCGACCGTGGTCAAGGTGGACGACACCGGCGTCGGCATTGCCGAAGGGCTGAATGCCGGTTGCTGGACGGTTGGTGTGGCAGTCAGCGGCAATGCCAATGGCCTGTCCTTGCCCGAATGGCAAGCACTGAGCTCGGATGAGCAAGCCGACATCCGCAGCAGCGCCAGCGAACAGCTGCGCAGCGCCGGCGCCCATTTTGTGATCGACAGCGTGGCCGACCTGCTGCCGGTGATTGAGCAGATCAACCAGCACCTGCAGCGCCAGGAGCTGCCCGCCCAAGCTGCCGCTTGATGCGCTAAACAGATAAGCGCCAAGAGCAGGGCGCCGACCAGCAAAAAAGCCGCTGCAGGCATCAACCCGCAGCGGCTCTTTGACGTTGCTGAAACCCGAGGCTTACTTGGCCTTGTAGGTATCGCCCAGCACCACACCTTCACGGCGTGGATCGGCGCCACCGCTCAGGCGGGCTTCGCCTGCCGCATTGGCGGTACGGATAACCGTGCCCACACCGCTGGATTGCGCATTGACCGACACGGTGTGGCCCATGGCGCGCAGCGCCAGCACCAGCGGATCGTTGTCACCGCTGTTGGTGGCATTGATGTTGGGGTGCTCGCCGCCCAGGTTGGTGGTGCGGCTGTTGGAGGCGCCAAAGTTCACCAGGTTGGTGGCTTGCTGGGCATCCAGGCCCCAGTCCAGTGCGCCGACCAGGGTCTTGGTCACGAACTGGATGATGGTGGCGCCGCCAGGCGAGCCGGTGGCCATCTTGAAAGCGCCAGGTTGGCCGTCCGCCGTGGCGTCAAACACCAGCGTGGGCGCCATCGAGCTGCGTGGGCGCTTGCCCGCTTCCACCTTGTTGGCGATCGGCAGACCATCGGCCGAGGTTGGCGCGGCGGAGAAGTCGGTCAGCTGGTTGTTCAGCACAAAGCCCTGGGTCATGTGGTAGGAGCCCATGCCGGCCTCCACCGTCGTGGTCATGCTGACCACGTTGCCCTTGCCATCGACGATGGTCATGTGCGTGGTGCCCGCTTCAGCCACCTTGCCTACACCCAGACGGGTGTTGCCAAACTGGCCGGCGGTCGCGGTGCCCATGCTTTGGGTGGTAGAGATCAGCGCGGCGCGCGACTTCAGGTAGCTCTTGTCCAGCAAGGTGCTGTAGAGCGGGCCGGGCAGGGGGGTGAAATCGGTGTCGGCCACATACATGTCGCGGTCGGCGTAGGCCATGCGCTCGGCTTCGCTCACCAGGTGCACGCCCATGGCGGTCGGCTTGCCGCCTTCCAGATCCAGCGCGGTGGGCTTGTGCGGGGCCAGGTCAAAATTCTCCAGCACACCCATGGCCTGCGCCACGGCAATACCGCCGGACGAGGGTGGTGGCATGCCGCAGATCACGTACTTGGCGCGGTAGGTGGTGCAGACGGCATCGCGCTTCTTGGCCTGGTAGCCAGCCAGGTCAGCCATCGTGGTCACGCCAGGGGTGATAGGCGCGCCTGTGGTCACGTTCTGGGTCACGGCGATCTTGTCGACAATGCCTTGTGCCACGGATCCGGTGTAGAACGCATCCGCACCGCCGGTCGCCATCTTGGTCAACGTAGCTGCGTAAGCGGGGTTCTTGAAGGTCTCCCCCAGGCCCTTGGTCGAGCCGTCGGCGTTGAAATACAGGGCCAGCGCATCGGCATCGGCCTGCAGCGCGGTCTTGGCACCGGCCAGAGCATCGGACATGCGGCCGCTGATCTTGAAGCCATTGGTGGCCAGGTCGATACCCGGCTGGATCAGGTCCTTCCAGGGCTTGGCGCCGTGGTCCTTGTGGGCCAGGTCCAGCATGCGCACGGCGCCCGGCGTGCCGATGGAGCGGCCGCTGGCACGGGCGCTGGGCAGCGGCGTGGTCTGCGTGCCGCTGTCGATGTAGCGCAGGTAATCTGGGGTCGCGGCCGCAGGGGCGGTTTCGCGGCCGTCATAGGCCGTCACTTTTTTGGTCGCAGCATCGTAGTACAGCATGAAGGCGCCGCCGCCAATACCGCTGGACTGGGGCTCCACCAGACC
Source organism: Comamonas sp. MYb69 (assembly GCF_037479315.1). Classification (NCBI taxonomy): domain Bacteria; kingdom Pseudomonadati; phylum Pseudomonadota; class Betaproteobacteria; order Burkholderiales; family Comamonadaceae; genus Comamonas; species Comamonas sp. MYb69. The sequence goes on along the minus strand of NZ_JBBGZG010000005.1, from coordinate 219,540 downwards.
CAGCACCATCTGCACGGCCACCGCTGCATCCACCGCCGAGCCACCAGACTTCAGCACCTCACAGCCGGCCTTGGAGGCCAGAGGATTGGCCGTCACCACCATGTACTTATGGCCCTCGACCACTTTCTTGCCAGTGCGGTAGCCCGAAGCCAGCTCAGGGAACGAAGGATCGCCCGGCAGACCGGAGCCCACCACTACCGATCCGTCCGACGTGCCAGCCTCGCAAGCCGTGCTCACCAGATCGTCTTGGTCGTTATGGCTGGAGCCGCCGCAGGCGGTCATCGTCAGCGCGACGATCGCCGCCAATGCCGCCATGCTGTAGCGCGCAGGTACGGCGCGCAGCGATTTTTCGTTTTTCATATAACTTTTCCTTGGATCAATTGACAGGAAATTGTCTTAGCAAAACGAATCATCGAGACGCTGTATAAGCCGTGGTTAACCCTCGGTTTGGCAACAAATTGACCGCCTTGCCCCGGCGGGGCCGGTGAGAGGTTCCTGGTTCGGTGCTGGTCTGTTGGCTAGGCAGAAATGTGACTTAACATAATATACATCGTATCAATTAGCTAGGTATTGATGAGAAGGCATCGTGGCAGCAACACCAGCACCATTGCCTGGACACGCGCAAACTCTGTGTCTCAGCGCTCTGGCCGTATGTCAGCCCCCGACTTGTCATCCTTCACCAGCACCCAGCGGTAGCCAGCCGGCGCCACCGGCGGCTGCGCTGTTTGCATCAATCTACGGCGGTCGCCCAGGTTTGAGGCATTGATGCCGTTCTTGATCGCTGCCTTCAACAGCTCATAACCGACCCACAACGAGATCACGGTAGCGATCAATGACCAGAAAAGCATCCAAGCGAGCTGTCGGTCTATCTCCATCTGCAGTCTTGCCCAATCCATGGCCGTTCCTCCTGCCGCGCAGTGTAGCTGCGTGCGGGTCTGAAACCCTTCAGCGCATGCAAGCGCTGTAACAGGAACCTCAGCACCGGGCCCGGAATTGCTCGTCCCGCGCGCGTTGCCGTTCCTCTCGGATCCATTCCATTTTGCGCGCGGTACCGCCAACTCTGGCGGCGGAATCCAGATATTCCACCCTTTGCTTGAATTCCTCGCAACGCGCTTCGTTCGATCGTCCGCTGCCAGGCGCAGCCGAATGGTAGTGATGACGGGCCTGGCTAGTTCGGCGAGCATCGTCCGCCCGTTTTCGTTGGGCGATGGCCATTTGGGTCTTCCAGTCCATATTGCTCGGCACTCTGACGCTCTCGACCAGGTCCCATCGCTCCTGGGAACATGGCCGGTCGATCCACCACAGCTCGGATTTGTCGGGTCGTTTACAGAGGTAGATCAGCCGGGTCAGTGGTCCATCCGGGTTGCTGACTGCGGGCGTGACATCAATGGTTTTGGCATTTTTGCAGGGCTCGGAGCTATAGCTATTGCCGCAGCGGTAGACCTCTTGGGCACCGGCTGAGCCTGCCAGCAGCAGGCCCAGCACGATCAAAAATCGCATACATCTCCTTACGCATTCTTGACGCGCATCCTAGCGAGTCGCCCTGCTCCCCGCATAGAAAAAGGCCTGCGACTGATCAGGCCTTCGAGCCATCGTGCTGTCCACTGACCAATAGCCCCGCTTCGCATCTGATTCATGGGCGCCCTGCTTTGACTTGCCCAGACTCTTTTTCCACCGACTGCTCGGCCCGATAGTCGTGACAGCATGTGCCGGTCTTAATACAAGCCGGCTGTACGCTGAGATCGACCGAATTCAGGTATTTTTCGTCCGAAAATCCGTCTTCTCTCGGTTCCACTTCGTAAGTGATTTGAGCGTTTCCTGTATTTAGGAGAGTAAGTACTAGTTCGATGTTGTGTAGACGTGCTAATGCTAGCTCCCGATGGGCCTTCATTGCTGGCGCAACCACGATCATCGATTCAATACCCAAACCGTCACGCCACTTGATAAACCACTCGGCCAAAGCACGGGCATTTTTAGCTCCTATACCCGAGCTAGATTCGTCTAACTGCAGAGTGACCATCCGGTCGCCGAGACTGCATGCGCTTGCATAGGTCGATACCCAAAGCAATAGACCTATGGCTAATTTGGATATCTTGGAACAATTATTCATTTAAATGTCTGTTATTTAATTTTGATTCCAAGAATATAAGCTGCGAGCGAGTCAGCATTAATCTTAGCCTGGTTCGTTTTATCTGAAATAGATTTCGCATTTCGAATCCCATAATAACTATCATTTGATGCAGCCACGTCACGAAAATGGGTTATTTCGTGCAGCAAAATTGATAGCTGAGAATCTCTCGGGAGAAACTCTTGAGTACCATAGATCCTATTGAAAGGATCTTTCTTAAAGAACTCAGATGCTAAGAGAATTCTGTGGCCCATGGTATCTATCGGGCAGACAGCAGCATCGGCGCTTGGATCTATATGACCAGAACATCCTACTAGTCTAGTATGGGCCGTGTCGTAGGGAAGGAAATCCTCTACCCTCAAGCCACGAAGCACTCGGAGGACAGAGCTTACAATCGGAAGCAGATAGTCTCGGATGTCGCCTTCAGCGCTACCAAACCAGTACTGGGTCAATGCTTTTGCCTCAGAATCCCAGCGACTCAAACTTGAGTGGCGTATTTCTGTGAAAGCGATGGCCTCTTTTATCAGACCCATGATGTGCTCCGCAAAGCGCTCGTCTTCAAGACTATCACTTCCAAGCGCTGTAAATCGAGGTGCTGCATCTTGAGGGAGTTCGTGGGTACCCGGCTTCTTATATGCAATATTTGCTACACTATAGTTTTCATGAATAAGCAAATGATCATGCCAACCCAGCTGAGGTGCTTGGTGCCAAACTGGTGACTGATCCAAATTTATACTTCCCCCTCTTGAAAATTTTCGCATTGGTGCGATGCCGTTGAGAGGCCCCGGAATTTTAAAAAATGGCATGACATACCCCTTTTGATCATTCAGTCCAAAGAATATACGCTATGAGAATTAAATCAATCATAGTTTTAGGGAATTGACCATGGAGGATTTAGATGAAAAAAGGCCTGCGTTTAGGCAGGCCTTTGAGTAGTAGCGCTATTACGGCCTCAATCCCAGATCGGAGCCAGTCCCTCAGGATTCACCTCACGGCCATTGCGCTCCAGCTGCGCGATGCGGGCCATGTCCTCGGCATCGAGCACCAGTTGCTGGGCGAGCAGGTTGCTGGCCAGGTTCTCGCGCTTGGTCGAAGACGGGATGACGGCGTAACCCAGTTGCAGCGCCCAGGCCAGGGCGACCTGGGCGACGGTGGCTTGGTGCTTGTTGGCGATCTCGGCCAGCAGCTGGTCCTTCAGCACCTTGCCGTAGGCCAGGGTCATGTACGAGGTCACGGCAATGCCTTGCTCCTGGAGGAAAGCGGTCAACTTGTGGCTTTGCAGGTAGGGGCTGAGCTCGATCTGGTTGGTGGCGATCTCCCCTGCTCCCACGGCGGCAATGGCCTGGCGGGTCAGGTCGATATTGAAGTTGGAAATACCGATCTGGCGGGTGAGGCCCAGGGCCTTGGCTTCGGCCAGCGCGGTCATGAACTCTTGCAATTCCACACCATTGCCGGGGGCGGGCCAGTGGATCAGGGTCAGGTCCACATAGTCGCTGCGCAGCTTTTTAAGGCTGTCCTTGAGGCTAGGGATCAGCTTGGCCTGGCTGTAGTTGTTGGTCCAGATCTTGGTGGTGACAAACAGCGCTTCGCGCGCAATTCCGCTGTCGGCCATAGCCTGGCCCACTTCGGCTTCGTTGCCGTAGATCTGCGCGGTATCGACCGCCCGGTAACCCAGCTCCAGCGCATTGCGCACGGAATCGACGACTACCTGCCCTTGCAGACGGAAAGTACCAACGCCAAATCGAGGAATAGACATGAAAAACTCCTTGGGAAAAATTCGGGAAGAAAATTGCGGCAGACCTGCAGCGCTTGGATCAGCAACCAGGTCTTGATCGCATTGGCGGCCAGTTTGCGCTTTTCATCCTTGCAGATAAAGCCCTGGACCAACAATATTCTTTTGAAGAAATATCAACTATCAAGCCCTACCCTGCTCCTTGCGCGGCTTCACCAGGCCTAGAAAGCAAAAAAGCTCCTCGCGCAGCCTGTGGTCTGCACGAGGAGCCGTAGGCCCACATAGCAATGTTTAGATATGGCCCGCCGCCGCTGCAGCACCAGCCTGCCCACGGCGCATGCGGCCCTGGATCAACACCAGGCCCAGCCCGCCCGCCGCGAGCGCCGCGCCTGCCCAGGCCACCGCTGCATAGCCCAGGCCCTGGCCGATCACAGCACCACCCAAGGCGGCGCCGACGGCATTGCCCAGGTTGAAGGCGCCGACATTGACGGACGAGGCCAGGCCCGGCGCCTCGGCGGCGGCCTGCATCACCCGCATCTGCACCGGAGGCACCATGCCAAAGGCGGCTGCACCCCACACCACCAGGCCAATGCCTGCGCCCAGATGGCTGCCGAGCGCCCAGGGCAGCACCAGCATGATGAGGGCCAGGGCGAGCAGAATCAGGCGCGTGGCACCATCGAGCGACCAGTCGGCCAGGCGCCCGCCCAGGCTGTTGCCGATGGTGAAACCCACACCAATCAGCACCAGCGCAAAGGCGATGAAGCCGGGGCTCGCATGGGTGATCTCGGTCAGCACCGGGGCCACATAGGTGTAGAGCGTGAACATCGAGCCGGCACCCAGCACCGTGGTGCCCATGGCCAGCAGCACCTCGGGGCGCGTCAGCACCTTGAGCTCGCGGCGCACATCAGGGCGTGTGCCGGCCTCGCCCTTGGGCAGCACCATCCACAGTGCGGCAATGGTGATCAGGCCCAGCGCAGCGGTGCCGGCAAAGGCCAGCCGCCAGCCCACTTGCTGGCCGATCCAGGTGGCAGCGGGCACACCGCCAATATTGGCCACCGTCAGGCCCATGAACATGGCCGCAATGGCGCTGGCCTGCTTGTCCTTGGGCACCACGCTGGCCGCCACCACGGCGCCAATGCCAAAGAAAGCCCCATGGTTGAGGCTGGTCACCAGGCGCGACAGCAGCAAGGTGGTGTAGCCAGGGGCCAGTGCCGAGAGCAGATTGCCCACGGTGAAAATCAGCATCAGGGTGACCAGTGCAGCGCGCCGGCCAAAGCGGCTGAACAGCAAGGTCATCACCGGTGCACCCAGCATCACGCCCACGGCATAGGCCGACACCAGCATGCCCGCCGTGGGAATGCTGACATCGACACCCTGGGCGATGACGGGCAAAAGCCCCATCGGGGCAAACTCGGTCGTGCCAATGGCGAACGCACCAATGGCCAAGGCGAACAAAACAGCGGAAGACTTCATAGCCTCTAGTGTGCCCTGCTAATATTTGCAGATTAAGTACGATCGCCACCAAAATCTTTTGACGCCAGGGCAACAATGAAGACCACGCTCGATGAATTGCAGGCCTTTGTGGCCGTGGTCGATACCGGCTCGATCACCGCAGCGTCCGAGTTGCTGGACCAAACGGTGTCCGCCACCAGCCGCACCCTGGGCCGGTTGGAAGAAAAGCTGCAAACCACCCTGCTGCGCCGCACGACACGCCGCCTGGAGCTGACCGAAGAAGGCAGCGCCTTCTTGCAGCGGGCACGCGCGATTCTGGTGTCGGTGGATGAGGCCGAAGAGCTGATGGCCGCCCGGCGTGTACGGCCCGCCGGGCGCCTGCGCGTGGATGCGGCCACGCCCTTTATGCTGCATGTGCTGGTGCCCCTGGTCCACAGCTTTCGCGCCAAGTACCCGGAGGTGGAGCTGGAGCTGCACTCGCACGAAGGGATTGTGGACCTGATCGAAAAGCGCAGCGATGTGGCCTTTCGCATTGGGGCGCTCAAGGATTCGAGCATGCATGCGCGGCCCGTCGGCATCAGCCGCATCCGGGTGCTGGCCAGCCCCGGCTACCTGGCGCGCCATGGCACCCCGAGCAGCCCCCAGCAGTTGGCCCAGCATGTATTGCTGGGCTTCACCCAGCCCGATTCGCTCAATGAATGGCCGCTGCGTGATGCCAGCGGCGAGCTGCTGCGCATCCAGCCCGCTATCGCATCTTCGAGCGGCGAGACGCTGCGCCATATGGCCCTGGCGGGCTTTGGCATCGTCTGCCTGTCCGACTTCATGACCCGGGCAGACCGCGACAGCGGCCAGCTGGTCCCCTTGTTCGGCGACCAGCTGCTCGATGTGCGCCAGTCCATCCATGCGGTGTACTACCGCAATACGGCGCTGGCCTCGCGCATCACCTGCTTTGTCGACCATGTGATTGGCGCGCTGGGAGCGCAGCCCTTTAGCGACTGAGCTGCGCCGCCCCAGTTTTGCAGCGCTGCCCTGCTCTCCCCGGCTGGGGCGCGCCCATCAGTGAGCCTCCTCATTCGATGGGCCTTGGCCCACCACCAGCGCCGTCAGCTCGCTGATCTGGTAGACGGCGTTATCGGCCTGCATGCTGTCCAGCGTTGCAGGCCGCAAGGGGCCACGGCCCGGGGCGCCCAACAGCATCACGGTGATGTGCAACTGCGGGCAGCGCAGGCGCAGGCTCTCGCACATCTGGCTGAGCTTGCCCAGCGGATTGGAGTGAAAGCTGCAGATGCACAGGTGGCGCACCCCGTCATAGAGGGACAGATCGCCCTGGCGCAGAACCGTCTCGATCGACACCGCGCGGGTGCTGCTGTCCACGCCGTGCAGCCGCAGCGCATGGGCGGCCATGGTGGCGGCATGCCTGTCAATATCCCACTGCATGCCCACGCAGACCACGGTCTGTGCCGGTGGCTTGCCCTCGGTTACCGGGGCAAGCGCGGTGGGCCGGTAGTGGCGCTGCAGGCCACTGAGCAGCATGGCCACGGCCTCAGAGAGGCGCTGGCGTTGTGGCGGGCTGGCGGCATGGCGGTACTGCTGCGCGGCAATCAGCAGCGCGGGCACGGCCACCTGGTCATAGAACTGGGTGACAGCCAAGGCCTGTTCATGCTGGCTGGGCTTGGGGGACAGCGCCTGGTCGATGTTTTCCGAAGCCACATCAATGGCCTGGTCCACATCGCCGCGCCACAGGCGCTGCAGCAGTTTCTCGGGCGGGTCAAACACGGCCTGGCTACCCAGCAAGATCTCCAAAAAGCCCATCCCCGGGATATAGCGGCCCAGCACCAGCAGGCAGACCGTCAGCGGCGTCGACAAGATCAGGCCGACAGGCCCCCACAGCGCGGTCCAGAAGGTCGCTGCCAAAATGATGGACAAGGTCGACAGGCCCGTGCTGGCCCCATACAGCCAGGGCTCGATGATGTTGTTGCTCAGCAGCTCCAACAGCAGAATCAAGGCCAAGGTCCACAGCAGCAGGCTCCAGCCCGGGTCGACCGCAAAAGCCAGGGTGAGCGGGAACACCGCCGACGCCATCGGGCCGATATAGGGCACAAAGCGCAGCACCGCAGCCAAAATGCCCCAGAGAATCGCGCCAGGCACGCCAATCCACCACAGCCCCAAAGCCATCGGCACACCATAGCTCAGGTTCACAAAAAGCTGCATGCGCAGATACTGGCCAATGCGGGTGGCGGCATCGTCGAGCGCGTCTGATGCCATATGGGTGTTGGGGCCCATCAGGCGCAGCAGCCGGTCCTGCAGGCCGCTGCGGTCCAGCAGGATCAAGACGACAAACAAGAACACGATGCCGGTGGTGGCCAGCGGCTCGGCCACCTTGCTCAGCAGCTCCAGCGCCTTCTGGATGGGCTTGACGGCAGGCTCCTGCACTTCCACCTTCTGCACCCGGCGCGTGCGCGCATCGCCCTGCCCGATCTCCGTCTCCACGGTGTTGAGCACCTTGACGGCGCCATCCCAAACACCCGGGCCATTGAAATAGGGTTTGACATGGCGCAGCTTCTGGCGAATGGTGTTTTGATAGGTGGGCAGCTCGGCGCTGAGGCTGGTGACCTGGCCGCCCACATAGATAGCGCCCGCGCCCAGCGCGCCCAAGGCCAGCACCATCACCAGCGCCACCGACAGCACCCGGGGCATGCCCCAGCGCTTGAGCCGGCTGACCGCCGGGTCCAGCAAAAATCCCAGCAGCGCTGCCAAGGCCACCGGCAGCAGCACATCCCGGCCCACATACAGGCCCAGAATCACCACCGCCGCGATGACCATGCCCACCATCAGACGCAAGCCGGGCACGATTGCCAACAGCGGCGCCAGGGTGTCCTGGGTGGACAGCCCGGCGCGGCGGCGCCCCGCAGCGCGCCTGCCGCTGCGTTCTGTCTCGCCCAGCGGGCGCTTGGGCCCAGGAACAGGCTGGGCTACAGGCTCATCGTCGGGCGCGGGGTGGTCGGGTGGCATGGGGGCAAGGGCTCAGAGGGGAGGGACTACGCAGCTGCTATTACATCCAATTTCCGGGCGGGCGGATGTCATCTTTGGCCGATTTTTGAAGCGCTAGCCGCGCTCAATAAAAAACCGCAAGGCCGAATGGCACTTGCGGTCCGCGCAGGCCATCAGCCCGTGCTTATTTTTTGAGGCCCTGCAGCTTGGCAAAGGCCGAGGCCATTGCGTTTTGCTGCGCAGGTTGGTTGGCGCGCGCGGGCTGGGTGTAGCCGCCCCGGCCGCCACCGCCCTGGCCCCGGCCAGCCGCTTCAAAGCGGTTGTCACGCGGGCCGTCGCGGCGCGGGGGCGCGGCGTCCAGCTTCATCGTCAGGCTGATGCGATTGCGCTCCACATCCACTTCCAGCACCTTGACCTTGACGATCTGGCCGGTCTTGACGGCTTCGCGGGCATCTTCGATGAACTTGTAGCTCATCTGGCTGACGTGAACCAGGCCATCCTGGTGCACGCCCAGGTCGACAAAGGCGCCAAACTGGGCGACGTTGCTCACGGTGCCTTCCAAGGTCATGCCTTCGCGCAGGTCCTTGATGTCTTCCACGCCTTCGTTGAAGCGGGCCACGACAAAGTCGGGGCGCGGGTCACGGCCGGGCTTTTCCAGCTCGCCCAGAATGTCGGAGATCGTGAGCGCGCCAAACTTTTCGCTGACAAAGCGCTCGGCCTTGAGGCTCTTGAGCACCTCGCCCCGGCCCATCAGCTGGTCCACCGGCTTGCCGGTCGTCGCAATGATCTGCTCGACCACCGCATAGGTTTCCGGGTGCACGCCGGTCATGTCCAGCGGGTTGTCACCACCCCGGATGCGCAAAAAGCCTGCTGCCTGCTCAAAGGTCTTGGCGCCCAGGCCGGCCACATCCATCAGCTGCTTGCGGTTCTTGAACGAGCCATTGGCATCGCGCCAACGCACCACCGACTTGGCCACCGTGCCCGACAGGCCGGAGACACGGCTGAGCAGTGGCGCAGAGGCCGTATTCAGGTCCACGCCCACCGAGTTCACGCAGTCTTCCACCACGGCGTCGAGCTGGCGGGCCAGCTCGCTTTGGTTCACATCATGCTGGTACTGGCCCACGCCAATGCTCTTGGGGTCGATCTTGACCAGCTCGGCGAGCGGATCCTGCAGGCGGCGGGCAATCGATGCCGCTCCGCGCAGGCTGACATCGACATCGGGCATCTCAAGCGCCGCAAATTCGCTGGCCGAGTAGACCGAGGCACCCGCCTCGCTCACCACCACCTTCTCGATCTTCTTGTCTGCTTTTTCAGCAATGCGGATCAGGTCGGCGGCCAGCTTGTCGGTCTCGCGGCTGGCGGTACCGTTGCCGATTGCGATCAGGTTGATCTGGTGCTTTTCCACCAGGCGTGCCAGCACGGCCAGCGAGCCCTCCCAGTCGCGGCGCGGCTCATGGGGGTAGACGGTGGTGGTGTCCACCAGCTTGCCGGTATGGTCCACCACGGCCACTTTCACGCCAGTGCGGATGCCCGGGTCCAGTCCCAGCACGGCGCGCTGGCCGGCAGGCGCTGCCAGCAGCAGGTCGCGCAGGTTGTCGCCAAACACCTTGATCGCCACTTTTTCGGCGTCTTCGCGCAGGCGGGAGAACAGGTCGCGCTCGGTGGACAGGCTGAGCTTAACGCGCCAGGTCCAGGCCACGCACTTGCGGATCAGGTCATCGCTGGCGCGCTTGGCATGGCTCCAGCCCAGGTGCAGCGCAATCTTGCCCTCGGCGAGGCTCGGCTGACCCGGCTCGGGCGCCACGCCAGGCTGCAGCTCGGGCTGCACCAGCTTGGCTTCGAGCACTTCGAGCGCGCGGCCGCGGAACACGGCCAGCGCACGGTGCGATGGCACGCGGCCAATAGGCTCGTCATAGTCAAAGTAATCGCGGAACTTGGCGACCTCGGGGTCGTTTTCGTTTTTGGCGTCCACCTTCTTGGAGCGCAGCAGGCCTTCGGCCCAGAGCCATTCACGCAGCTTTTGCACCAGCGCCGGGTCTTCGGCCCAGCGCTCGGAGAGGATGTCGCGCACGCCATCGAGCACGGCCAGCGGGGTGGAAAAATCCGGACCGGGCTTGCCATCGTCGAGCACCGTGGCGGGCTTGCAAAAGGCCTGGGCCTCTTGCTGCGGATCGAGGCTCGGGTCGGCAAACAGCTTGTCGGCCAGCGGCTCAATGCCAAACTCCTTGGCGATCTGGCCCTTGGTGCGGCGCTTTTGCTTGAAGGGCAGGTAAATGTCTTCAAGCTCCTGCTTGGTCGGCGCGCGGGCAATGGCTAGGCGCAGCGCATCGGTCAGCTTGCCCTGCTCGTCGATGGCTTTGAGCACTGTCTCGCGCCGGTCCTGCAGCTCCCGCAGATACGTCAGGCGCTCTGCCAAATCCCGCAGCTGGGTGTCATCGAGACCACCGGTGGCTTCCTTGCGGTAGCGGGCAATAAAGGGCACCGTCGCCCCGCTGTCCAGCAATTCCACGGCCGATGTCACCTGCGATTCGGCAACCTTCAGCTCAGCTGCAATCTGCGCAATGATTTTTTGCATGCTCTACGCTCGCTCCAATGCTTCTCTGGCAAAAGAGCCAGTGTGCCATAGCTGCTGGCAGCCACTGGGGATTTGAACAGTTGCCGGATTTGAAAAATGTAATTTTTATAGCGATCGGTAGTGCCTCTACACGGGGGATGCGTGTCGCAGGCGGCCTTCGGCGCCAATCGTCAAACAATGCGAATCGCAGCGCGAGCGGTGGCATACTGGGCCGCGATGTCCCCAGAGCCCGATTCGAATTTGGATTTGTTTGGCGCCGAGCCCGCGCCGGCTGCTGCTGCGCCCAGCCCGGCTGCACCGCCCGCTGACGCGCCAGACAGCGAAGCCTCCCCTCCTCCACCCGCCACGCCACCCGCTCCTGCCGCCAAAGCGCGCAGCCGTGCGCAGGCCGTAGGCGCGGCCTACCCCTTGCTGGGGGAGGACCTGGCCCCGGCCATGCCCGCGCTACTGCGCATGGGCGGCTCTTCCTGGTCCTACCCCGGCTGGCAGGGCCTAGTCTGGGACAAGGCCTACAGCGAGCGCATTCTTGCGCAGCGCGGCCTGAACGCCTATGCCGAGCACCCGTTGCTGCGCACCGTCAGCATTGACCGCAGCTTTTACCGCCCGCTGGCAGCGTCCGAGTACGCGGTCTATGCCGCCCAGGTGCCAGAAGATTTTCGCTTTGTCGTCAAGGCGCCGGCGCTCGTCTGCGATGCCCAGGTGCGCAGTGAAGAAGGCCGCGGCAAAGAGCCCAACCCGGCCTTTTTGAATGTGGAGCTGGCCCTCAGTAGCTATGTACGGCCCGCCTGCGAAGGACTGCTGGACAAGCTGGGCGTGCTGCTGTTCCAGCTCAGCCCCCTGCCGCTGGGCCGGCTGCTGAACCTGCAGCCCACCCTGGCAGCGCTTGCGCAACTGGCGCTGGCCGTGCAGACCGAGCTGGCCGGATTGCCCGCAGAGCGCCGGCCGATTGTGGCTTTTGAAGTGCGCGATGCCGATTGGCTGCGCCCCGAGATCGCACCGCAACTGGCCCAGATTCTGCGCCAGGCCGGTGCCACCTACTGCCTGGGCCTGCATGCGAAGATGCCGCGCATGCCCGAGCAACTGCCACTGCTGCGTGCCCTGTGGCCCGGCCCGCTGGTCTGCCGCTGGAATGTGAACCCCGTCTTTGGCCCCTATGGCTATGCCGATGCCGAAAAGCAATTGGCGCCGTTTGACCGCATCCAGCAGCCCGACCCCGCGACGCTGGCCCTGCTGGCCAGCACCTTGGCTGGCGTCTGCGGCAAGGGGCAGCCCGCCTATGTCACCGTCAGCAACGAGGCCGAGGGCTGCGGCCCGCTCAGCATTGTGCGGCTGGCAGAGGCGATTGCCGCACTGAAAAAATCTGAAAACCCCAGCCCGGCCTGATTGCAATCGCTTGCGATGTTTTGCGCAAATTTGCCGCTGCCGCCCCGTTATCTGCGCCGAAGCAGTCTGGTGCAGGCCTATGATGGTTGCCCTGCGGGTGCGCAGCGCAGTGCCATTCCGGGCGACCGCCGCACCCACTCCCCCATTAGCGATGGAACCCATGCGTTACCGCACTTTGTGCCAATTTGCCAGCCTGGCAGCCGTTTGTGCCGGCCTGGCCTCTTCTCTCAGCGCCCAGGCGGCGGAGACCCGTGCCAACCGTTTCACCGTGAGCGACAGCGTCACCAGCGTGCAGCTGTGTGGCAACCGCAACCAGGGCAGCAACAAGGCGGAGCAGCCCTACCGCGTGGTGCAGGGCGAGCAAAACGGCCAGGCCTATTTGTTTGTGCAGTGGATGAACCAGCCCGAAGAAACGCCCCATTGGCGCGGGGTGGCCGCCCATACCCAGGGCTTTGCCGAGATCAATGACGACAACGCCGATCTGGGCTTGCAGGAGCTGCGCTGCAAGGCCCATGGCAAAGGCATTGTGATTACGGCCCAGGTCACCGGCGGCAAGCCCGCGGCCAAGCGCCGCACCATGCAGCTCGAAGTGGGCCCGGCGCTGGAGAAATACAGCATCCGCTTCAGCCCGGCGCTCAAGTGATGCGGGCCGGGGCTTGATGCGCCCGGCCCGTTTTTGATGCCTGTCGCTGCGGCTTACTTGCCCGCAGCCGCTGTGCCCAGGGCCTTGTCGCCCTCGAGCTGCTGCGCGCGCTTGGCGTACTTGGCGGCCAACACCCCACAGACCATCAGCTGCATCTGGTGGAACAGCATCAGCGGCAGCACCATCATGCCCACCGTGCTGCTGGCAAACAGCACCTTGGCCATGGGCACGCCACTGACCAGGCTCTTCTTGCTGCCGCAGAACACGGCGGTGATTTCATCCTCCTTGCTAAAGCCCAGGCGGCGCGACAGGAACGTGGTGAGGAACAGCGCCAGTGCCAGGATGATGGCGCTGATCACCAAGAGTCCGACCAAGGTGCTGAGCGACACCTGGCGCCAGATGCCCTGCACAACGGCGGCACTGAAGGCGGTGTAGACCACCAGCAAGATAGAGCCTTGGTCCACCACCTTGGTGAGCTTGCCGTGCTTTTTGATAAACGGGCCCACCCAGCGCTGCAGCAGATGGCCGACCGCAAAGGGCAGCATCAGCTGCAGCAGGATCTTGACCACCGCATCGACAAAGGAGCCGCTGGCACCATGGGCGGTGACGAACACGCTCACCAGCAGCGGCGTGATGAACACCCCCAGCAAGGTCGAGGCCGATGCGCTGCAAATGGCCGCCGGGATATTGCCCCGCGCCATCGACACAAAGGCGATCGAGGACTGCACGGTGGACGGCAGCACGCACAGGAACATCACGCCCACATATAGCTCGGGCGAGACCAGGGGTGTGAGCAGCGGCTTGAGCGCCCAGCCCAGGAACGGAAACACGACAAAGGTGCTGCCCACGATAAAGAGGTGCAGCCGCCAGTGCATGATGCCCGCGAGAATCGCCTGGCGCGAGAGCTTGGCGCCATGCAGAAAGAACAGCAAGGCCACGGCCGCGGTCGTCAAGGTCTCAAAGGCACTCGCCACCTGGCCGGTGGCAGGTAAAAAACTGGCCAGCAGCACAGTGGCCACCAGCATCAGGGTGAAGTTGTCGGGACGGAATTTCATGAGCGCCATTGGACGCCGTTCTCTAGCGAAAGTAAAATTAATTTATAAGATTGATTAATGATTTAAAGTCATATATCTCCCAATCATCCGTCCAGCCATGCATGTCAGCCTCCGCCAGCTCCAGGTGTTCCTCTGCGTTGCCCAGTGCCGCAGCTTCAGCCAGACCGGCCAGACCCTGGGCCTGACCCAGTCGGCCGTGAGCCGCGCGATGGTCGAGCTGGAGGGCCAGCTCCATGTGCGGCTGCTGGACCGCACCACGCGCGAAGTGCTGCTGACCGATGCCGGCCAGCTGCTGGCCCAAAAAGCCGCACCCTTGCTGCAGGAGCTGGCCGATACCTTGGCCGAAGTGGCCGATGTCGGTCATGCGGCGCGCGGCCAGGTGCGCATGGCCAGCAGCCCCACCTTGTCTGCCGCGCTGATGCCCGCCTGCATTGCCGCCTGCAACCGCGAGCTGCCGCAGGTCCAGCTGCAGCTGGTGGACCGCCTGCAGCAAGAGGTGCTGGCCCAGGTGCGCAGCGGTGATGTGCATTTTGGGCTGGTCGTGGAGCCGCCCGAGCTGGGTGACCTGGACTGCATCAATCTGCAGCTGGATCCCTTTGTCGCCGTGCTGCCGCCCGGCCATGCGCTGGTGCAGCAGGCGCAGGACGCCACCAGCCTGCGCTGGGACCAGCTGCGCGGCGAAGCGCTGGTGCTGCTCGACCACGCATCGGGCAGTCGACGGTTGATGGACGCTGCGCTGCTGGCCAGCGGTTGCGGCCCCGAGCACAGCCCCGTCGTGCAAGAGGTCGGCCATGTGACCACCGCCTTTCGCATGGTCGAGGCCGGCATTGGCATCAGCATCATGCCGGGCCTGGCCATTCCGGCCCATGGCTTGAGCAGCCTGCAGGTGCGCGATCTGCGGCCCCAGGTGCAAAGGGCCATCATGCTGGTGCGCCGCCGCCAGCGCAGCCTGCCCGCTGCTGCGCAAGCGGTCTGGGATTTGGTCGCCAAGCGTCTGACCACGCTGCCCCCGCAGTAAGCATGCCGCCTCGATTGCTGGCAATCAGACTACAAAACAGGCCCCGCATGCATGCTAAAAACGGTGGCTTGTGACAACAACCCCTTATTCCAAGGCACCAGGAGAGTTCGCATGATTCAACGCATCCCATCTATCGCCAAACTCGCGGCCGCTGCTGCCGTGGCCGTCGTTTTGAGCGCCTGCGCCACCACCGACCGCGCCACCCCGATTGCCGAGGCAACCATCAACCCGACCGAAGGCAACAACATCAGCGGCTATTTCCGCGTCTACGAGGTCAACCGCGACACCGTGCGCGTGATGGCACAGGTCAAGGGCCTGGCACCGGGCAGCGAGCATGGCTTCCATGTGCATGAGAACGGCAACTGCTCCTCGCCCGATGCGATGAGCGCTGGCGGCCACTACAACCCGAACGGCCACCAGCATGGCAAGGCCGGCCCACAAGCGCATGTCGGCGATCTGCCCAGCCTGATGGCCGATGCCGCGGGCACCGCCTTCCTGGTCTGGGAGACCAAGGACCTGTCGATCGGCACCGGCAAGCCCAGCGACATCAAGGGCCGCGCCGTGGTGGTGCACAAGGACAAGGACGACTACACCACCCAACCCACCGGCAACTCCGGCGCGCGTCTGGGCTGCGGCGTGATCCAGTAAGCCCCTGCGCTCCCCCCCAGCCTGTGGCGCCCAGCGGCCCACAGGCTTTTTTGTCGCTGCAGCGCGCCAAAGCGATGCACAATCGGGCCATGAGCGAACTCTCCCACTCCATTGCCGATTTGCGCAAAAGCTATGAACGCGCCGAGCTGAACGATGCAGCCTCCTGCGCCGCACCCATTGACCAGTTCGACCGCTGGATGAACGAGGCCGTTGCCGCGCAGCTGCCCGAGCCCAATGCGATGACGGTGGCCACCGTGGGGGCCGATGCCCGGCCCAGCACCCGCATCGTGCTGATCAAGGGCTATGACGCGCGCGGCATCGTCTGGTACACCAATTACGACAGCCGCAAGGGCCGCGAGATTGCCGGCAACCCGTTTGCCGCGTTGATGTTCCACTGGGTGGAGCTCGAGCGCGTGGTGCGCATCGAGGGGCGCGTGGAGAAGGTCTCGGACGAGGAGAGCGATGCCTACTTCAACAGCCGCCCGCTCGACTCGCGCATTGGTGCCTGGGCCAGCCCGCAAAGCCAGGTGATCGACAGCCGCACCGTGCTGGTGACCAATGCCGCCAAGTATGGCGCGCAGTTCCTGCTCAAGCCCCCCCGCCCGCCGCACTGGGGTGGCTTTCGCCTGGTGCCCGATACCTGGGAGTTCTGGCAGGGCCGCAAGAGCCGGCTGCATGACCGCCTGCGCTACCGCCAGGCAGCGCCCAACAGCGCCGACTGGATCCGCGAGCGCCTGGCGCCCTGATACTGATGGCTGCCGCTGCCTATGAGATCCGTTGGCTGAACCCGTCCGATGCCCGTGCGTTCCAGACCCTGCGCCTGGCAGGCCTGCGCGCATCGCCCAGCGCCTTTGGCTCCAGCTACGAAGAAGAAAAAGACCGCGCTTTGGCTCTGATAGAGGCGCGCCTGGCGCCCAGCGCTGACCAGGGTGTGCTGGGCGCCTTTGCCGGCGGCCAGCTGGTGGGCATGCTGGGCATTCGCCGCCAAGATGGCCTCAAGACCCGGCACCGCATGGCCCTGTGGGGCGTGTATGTAGAGCCAGCCTTTCGCGGCCAGGGCATTGCGCAGGCCTTGTTGGCGCAAGCCGTTGCCTTTGCCCGCCAGGTGCCCGGTGCGGTGCAGATCCACCTGAGCGTCAACGCCGCCAATGCCAGCGCGATTCGCCTTTACGAACAAGCGGGCTTCCAAGCCTATGGCACCGAGCCCGCGGCCTTGCTGGTCGATGGCGCGCTGCACGATGAGTTGCTGATGCAGCACCGCTTGCATCCTGCCGCATGGCCTGTGGCCTAAACCGTCTGCAGCAGCTGGGCCAGTCCCAGCAAGATCAGCGGTATCGTCACCAGGGCCAGGCTGGTCGATACCGCGATGCTGGCGGTGACCTCCTCGCGCCCCACTTCATAGCGCTGGGTAAACAGAAACACATTGGCCCCCACCGGCAGCGATGCGGCCGTGGCCAGCACCACCAAGGGCAGGCCGCGCAGCCCCCACAGCCAGCCAATGGCCAGCAGCAGCACCGGGTGCAGCAGCAGTTTGACGGCTGCGATGCGGCTGGCAGGCAGCCAGTAGCGGCCCACTGCGCTGTAGAACAAGGTGATGCCCACGAGCATCAGCGCGATCGGGCCCAGCGCCTGGGCCAGCATCTGCAGCGAGGTATCGATCACCTCGGGCATCTTGAGACCCGTCTGCGCAAACAGCAGACCGCAGAGGATGGGCAAGGGAATCGGGTGGATGATGCCGTTTTTCAGCGCCCGGCCCACGGTAATGGCCATTGCGCGGTAGCTGCGCGCGCCGCCTTGCGCCGCCTGCTGCTGGTGCATGACGGCCAGCTCGAACACGATGGTGGCCGAGGTCATCAGGATCAGCGCATGGACCGAGACGATGGTGAACAAGGTCACCAGGCCTTCTTGCCCAAACACCATGCCCACCAGCGGCACGCCGATCATGATGTTGTTGCTGAAACAGTGGGCCAGCGCCCGCGCCGCGCCCAAGGTGGTGAAGCCCTGCAGCAGCAAGGTGCTGACAAACAGCAGGCCTGCGGCGCTGAAATAGACCGCAATGGTCTGCAGGTTGAGCTCTTGCACACGCACCGTGCTCATCGTACGAAACAGCAAGGCCGGCGTGAGAATCAGAAAAACGATATTGGACAGATCGCGCACCGATGCCGCCTTGACCCAGCCCATGCGCCCTGCACCATACCCCAGTGCAATGAACAGCACCACGGGAATCAAAGACACCATCACCGCCATCGCTGCATCGCCCTTTGTTGATCACACCCGGCGGCGATTATCGCCGCTGCACAGCGACTGCCTCGTCGCCCAGGAGCGCCTTGCCCAAACCGCCGCGAATCCAAAGGACGCATGCAGGGTGCCGGCAGCGCAATGCCGCGCTACAGCACACGCGCCAGAAAAGCTGTGCCCGGCACCGGGTTGGTGCTCACCGGCGGCGCATCGACAAAGCCCAGATCCCGGTACAGCGCTTGGGCCGCGACAAATTCCGGCAGCACATCGAGCGCCATGCGCTGGTAACCGGCGGCGCGGGCCTCCTGCAGCATCTGCTCGACCAGGCGCCGGCCCAGCTTGAGGCCGCGCGCCGCTGGCCGCACATAGACGCGCTTGAGCTCGCAGCATTGGCCATCGACATCGCGCAACGCCGCGCAGCCCACCACCGCATCGCCTTGCCAGGCCAGCAGCAAGCGCCCCTGGGGCGCTGCATATTTGCCGGGCAGTGCCACCAGTTCGGGCTCATAGTTCTGGAAACCCAGGTCGGCCTGGGGGCTTGCAATGTACTCGCGAAAGATGGCCAGCACCGCCTGCAGATCTTCAGGAAAACGGGCGTGGCGAATGGCTAGATCAGGCATCAGTCGGGATTGGTATCAACAAGTCAGGTCTCAGTCCGGGTGCGACACACCCAGACGTTCATGCAGGCGTTTGCTGGTGGTCGTGTACTCCAGCAGCAGTTTTTCGCCACGCAGATATTCTATGGCGGCCATCGCGGCCATCGTCGCTTCGTAAAAGCCGCTCAGAATCAGCTTGCGCTTGCCTGGGTAGCTGACGATATCCCCTGCGGCATAGATACCAACGGCGCTGGTCTGGAAGGTGTCGGTAGCCACTTGCAGCTGCTTTTTCTCCAGTGCCAGGTTCCAGTCCAGCAAGGGCCCGAGCTTGGGCGAGAGGCCTTGGAACACCCAGAGCTGGTCACAGGCCAGGCGCTGGTCGGCGCCATCGGCATCGACATAGTCGATAGCCTGCAGATGTTCCCCCGCATCGATAGCCTGGGGCATGCCAATGACGACCTCCACCCTGCCACTGGCACGCAGCTGCGCCAGGCGCTGCAGCAGCGCATCAGGGGCGTTGAACTGGTCGCGCCGGTGCATCAGCACCAGCTGCGCGGCTTGTAGCCCGGCATGGTCTGCGGCGGCCAGCACGGCCTCGACAGCCGGCTCATCGCCGCCATGGATCACAATGCGCGGCGCAGGGTGGCGCGCCAGTACCGGCTCCAGCCAGGCATCATCGAAAGCGGGATGGTAGAAGACCTGGCTGCCCAACCAGGCCTCCAGCCCGGGCAGGCGCAGCTGCTTGGGCACAAAGGCCCCCACGCCGGCAGTCACCACCACGGTACGGGCCAGCAGCCAGCGGGTCTGCAGCCCATCGATGGCCTGCAGCTGCACACGCCAACGGCCATCGCCATGGGGCAGCAGTTGCGCGACCTGGGTGTGGCCATGGAATACGGGATGGAAGGGCTGGATCTGTTGCTGCAGCTGCGCGGCCAGCTCGCGGCCGGTGCACAGCGCAATGCCGGGGATGTCGTAGATGGGCTTGTCGGCATAGAGCGCAATGCACTGCCCGCCCATCTGCGGCAGGCTGTCGCACAGCTGGGCCTGCACACCCTGCAAACCCAGCTGGAAGGCGGCAAACATGCCCACGGGCCCTGCACCCACAATCAGCGCATCCACCGCCTGCGCCTGGGATTCGTCAAACTCGGAAAAGGCAGTGCTGTCAGCAGGCGTGGGCAAGGTATCAGTCATACCGCCATGGTAGTGCAGCGCGCATTGCCCTCGCAGCATTGCGCGTTTGCATTCGCGTTTGAGCTAGCGCTTGAGTCTGCGATGGTCCCAGCGCCTGCGACCTCACTACAGCTTGTCGATACCCCCGCCCAGCGCCTTGTACAGGCTGATGCGGTTGACCTGCTCGGCCTGCATCAAGGTGATCTGGGTTTGCTGGGCCGCGTAGAGGCTGCGCTGTGCATCGAGCACGGTCAGAAAATCGTCGGCCCCGGCCTTGAAGCGCGCCTGCGACAGCTGCAGCACGCGGCTGGCCGCCTGCACCAAGGCCACTTGCGAGTTCAGGCGCCGCTGCATTGTGGCGCGGTCGGCCAGCGCATCGCTCACCTCGCGGAATGCGACCTGGATGGCCTTGTCGTACTGGGCCAGTGCCGCATCGCGGTTGGCCTGTGCGATATCGAGGTTGGCTTGGTTGCGGCCGCCGTCAAAAATCGGCAAGCGGATCTGCGGCACAAAGCTCCAGGCGCGGTTGCCGCCATCGAACAGACCCGAGAGCGCATCACTGGCAGTGCCGGCATTGGCCGTCAGGCTGATGGTGGGGAAGAAGGCCGCACGCGCCGCGCCAATGCTGGCGTACTGGGCCTGCAGGCTGTGCTCGGCAGCGGCCACATCGGGCCGGGCCAGCAGCACCTGCGATGACAGGCCAGTTGGCACCACGGTCATCGCGGTGGCGACGCCAGGCGCTTTGACCTGCGGCGTTGCGCCGTCGAGCAACTGGCCCGAGCCCGCGCTCTTGACCTCATTACTGCTGAGCGATGCGCTGGGCGCCGGCGGCAGCATATCGCCCGACACCGGCCCGCCCACCAGCAGCTGCAGCGCGTTGCGATCGCGCGCCACCTGCGACTCGTAGGCGGCGACATCGTTGCGGGCGGTCTCGACCGCCGTCTCGTTCTGGGCCAGTACCAGGCCATTGGTGGCACCCAGCTGGTGCATGCGCTGCACCAGGCCATAGCCCTGCTCGCGCGTGGCCAGCGTATCGCGCGCCAGTTGCAGGCGCTGCTGGTCGCTGGCCAGGGCCACCCAGGCATTGGCAATATCGGTGATCAGGCCCAGCTGCACACTGCGGCGGTTTTCTTCGACCAGCAGGTACTGCTGCAAGGCCGCCTCGCTCAGGTTGCGCACCCGGCCCCAAAAATCGAGCTCATAGCTGGCCAGGCCCAGCTGCACGCTGACCTGGTTGGCGACGGAGGATGGCGCCGTCGACGAGCGCAGATCATCTGCCGTGCGGGTGCGGCTGCCCTGGGCATTGGCGTTCAGGCTGGGCAGTTGGTCGGCACGCTGCACACCGTATTGCGCACGCGCCTTTTCGATATTGGCGATGGCCACGCGCAGATCGCGGTTGTTCTGCAGGCCTTGCTCGATCAACTGGCGCAGGCCTGCGCTCTCCACCCACTGCTGCCAGGGCAGCAGCTCCAGGGTGTCGGCGGCAGCGGGTTCAACGACAAAGTCGGCAGGCAAGGTCTGGGCCACGCCGTCAAGCGTGGCGGGCACTGCCGCTGGAGGGCGCTGGTATTGCGGCGCCAGGTTGCAGGCGGACAACAGGCCCGCTGCCAACAGCGACAGCGGCAAACGATAAGCACGGGTCATGGAAAAAGTATCAAAACGGCTCATGGCGCGGTCTCCTGCGCGGGGCTGGCCTGCGCGGGCGCCTCGTCATGGCGGCTGTGGGAGCGGAACCAGCTGCGGATGAGCAGGAAGAAGACCGGAACCATGAAAATGCCGAGCACGGTCGAGGCCACCATACCGCCCAGCACCGCCGTGCCGATGGCATTGCGCCCGCCCGCTCCTGCGCCGGTGCCAATGGCCAGCGGAATCACACCAAAGCCAAAGGCCAGCGAGGTCATCAGGATGGGACGCAAGCGCAGGCGCACGGCTTCGACCGTCGCGTCGAACAGCTTCTTGCCCTGCTCCTGCAATTGCACGGCAAACTCCACAATCAAGATGGCATTCTTGGCCGCCAGGCCCACCGTGGTGAGCAGGCCCACCTGGAAGTAGACGTCGTTCGTGAGGCCCCGGGTGTAGGTGGCGGCCAGCGCACCAATCACGCCCAGCGGCACGGCCAGCATCACCGACAGCGGCACGGTCCAGCTCTCATAGAGCGCGGCCAGGCACAGGAACACGAACAGGATCGAGATCGCATAGAGCATGGGCGCCTGCGCACCGGACTGGCGCTCTTGCAGCGAGGCACCGGTCCACTCATAGCCCAGGCCGGATGGCAGCTTGGCCAGGATGGCTTCGACCTCCTGCATCGCTGCACCCGAGCTGATGCCGGGTGCCGCGCGGCCTTCAAACTCATAGGCCGGGCTGCCGTTGTAGCGCAGCAGTTGGGGCGAGCCATAGGCCCAGTGGCTGTCCGAGAAGGCACCGAAGGGCACCATCTCGCCGTTCTTGTTGCGCACGGTCCATTTGGCGATGTCCTGGGGCAGCATGCGGTGCGGCGCGTCGCCCATGATGTAGACGCGCTTGACCCGGCCGTTGTTCAAGAAGTCGTTCACATAGGTGCCGCCCATCGCGCTGGACAGCACGCTGTTGATGTCGGCATAAGACAAGCCCAGCGCTGCGGCCTTGCGGTCGTCCACATCGACGCGCAGCTCGGCCGCATCGTCCAGGTTGGTGGTGCGTACCGCAGTCAGATTCGGGTTGGCACGCATCGCGGCGAGCACCTGGTTGCTGGCGGCCAGCAGGCCATCGTGGCCGATGCTGTTCATGTCCTTGACCATGAAGTTAAAGCCCGAGCTGGCACCCAGGCCGCGCACGGCCGGCGGCAGAATCACCAAGACGCGTGCATCGCGGATGCGCGACAGGTCCTTGGTGGCCTTGTTGGCGATGGCTGCCGACGACTGCGATGGAAGCTTGCGCTCATCCCAGGGCTTGAGGCGGATAAAGCCACGCGCCGAGCTTTGGTCGCCGTTGAGGCCCGAGACCTGGTTGAAGCTGATGATGTCGGGTTGCTGGAGCAGGTACTCGCGCACCTCGTCGAGCACATCCTGCAGGCGCGCATCTGCCGCGCCCGAGGGCAGGTTGACGTTCACGTACAGAAAGCCCTGGTCCTCATCGGGCAGGAAGGACGTGGGCAGCTTGTGCATCAACAGCCACACGCCCAGCAGCACCGCGATAAAGATCAGCATCATGCGCTTGGCGCGGCGCAGGCTGCGGGCGACGATGCCCTGGTAGCGGCTGGCAGTGCGGTCAAAATTGCGGTTGAACCAGCGGAAGAACCGATCGCTGATACCAAACAGGCCCTTGCGAATGGCCCGCTCATGGCCGCCGGCATGCTCGGGCGCCTTCAGGATGGTGGCGCACAGCGCGGGGGTCAAGGTCAGCGCGACAAACACCGACAGCGCCATGGCCGCGACGATGGTGATCGAGAACTGGCGGTAGATCACCCCGGTGGATCCGCCAAAAAAAGCCATGGGCACAAACACCGCCGACAAGGTCACGCCAATGCCGACCAGCGCCGGCGTGATCTCGCGCATCGAGACCTTGGTTGCCTCCTTGGCGGACATGCCTGTCTCGTGCATCACCCGCTCGACGTTTTCCACCACCACAATGGCATCGTCCACCAACAAGCCGATGGCCAGCACCATCGCAAACATCGTCAAGGTATTGATGGAGTAACCGGCAATCGACAGCACGCCAAAGGTGCCCAGCAGCACCACCGGCACGGCAATGGCCGGGATCAAGGTCGCGCGCAGGTTCTGCAGAAACACGAACATCACGATCACCACCAGCACCATGGCCTCGCCCAGCGCGGCGACCACCTCGTGGATGGAGGCGCGCACAAAGGGGGTGGAGTCCGAGCTGACGAAGTAGTCGATCTGGTTGGGGAAATACGGCTTCATCTCGGCCAGCTTGGCCGCAACGGCATCCGACACCGCCATCGCATTGGCGCCGTCGGCCAAGATGATGCCCATGCCCGCGCCGCGCATGCCATTGAGCTTGGCCTGCACGTTGAGGTTTTCCGCGCCCAGCTCTACCCGGGCGACATCCTTGATGGTGACCACCGAGCCATCGGTCGCAGCCTTGAGCACGATGTCCTCGAACTGGTCCACGGTCTTGAGCTTGGTGCGCGCGGTGATCGTGGCATTGAGCTGCTGGTTGTTCACCGCTGGCAGCGCGCCCAGTTGGCCGGCCGAGACCTGGGCGTTTTGCGCATTGAGCGCATTGGCCAGGTCCGACGGCATCAGGCCGAATTTCTCCATCTTGGCCGGGTCCATCCAAATGCGCATGGCGTAGGACGTACCAAATACATTGATGTCGCCCACGCCCTCGAGGCGCCCGATCACATCGACCAGGCTGGCATTGATGTAGTCACCAATGTCGACCTCGGTCATCGTCGGGTCTTGCGAGTAGAAGCTGTAGGTGACCAGAAAATCCTGGCCGCCCTTGTTGATGAACACGCCCCGGCTCTTGACCGATTCGGGCAGGCGGTTGAGCGCCCCCTGGATCTTGTTTTGCACCTGCACCTGGGCCACGTCCACATTGGTGCCGGGCGCAAAGGTCAAGGTGATGCGTGCCTGGCCAGAGGCATTGCTGGTCGCGCTCATGTAGAGCATGTTGTCAATGCCCTTGAGCTGCTGCTCGATGATCTGGGTGACGGAGTTCTCCACCGTCTCGGCCGATGCGCCGGTGTACTGGGTGCCGATGGTGACGCGTGGTGGCGCAATCTCGGGGTATTGCTCCAGCGGCAGCTTGGAGATGGACAGGGCCCCGCCCAGCATGATGATGATGGCGATCACCCACGCAAAAATGGGGCGCTGGATAAAAAACTGTGCCATGGATGCAGCCTCGGGTTCTGGGTGACTTACTGGGCTGCTGCCGGCGCTGCGGCCTGGCCGGGCACGCGTCCCGGGCTGCGCACACGCTCGGCCTGCGCCTTCAGGTCCACCTCGGCCACCCGCACCTTGTCACCGTCCTTCACACGCTGAAAGCCATCGACCACCACGCGCTCACCGGACTTGAGCCCACTGCCCACCAGCCACTGGCTGCCCACCGCGCGGTCAAGCTGCAAGGTGCGCTTTTGCACCTTGTCCTCGGCGGTGACCACCAAGACGGTCGGCTTGCCGGTCAAATCGCGCACCACCGATTGCTGAGGCACCAGCAACGCATCGGGCGCCACGGCCGTGGGCAGCAAGGCCTGCACATACATATTGGGCATCAGCACGCCATCGGGGTTGGGCACCTGGGCGCGCAAGGTGACCGTGCCCGTGGTGGCACTGACGATCACGCCGGAGAACTTGAGCTTGGCTTCGTGGCTGTACTCGGTGCCGTCGTCGAGGCGAATGCGCACCGGAATCTGATCGCCTTCGAGGCGTTGAAAGCGGCCCGCCTTCAGGTCGCGCTGCAGCTGCAGCATCTCGGTGCTCGATTGGGTGAAGTCCACATACATCGGATCGAGCTGCACCACGGTGGTGAGTGCCGTCGCCTGGTTGGCGGTGACCAGCGCACCGGGCGTGACGGCCGAGGTGCTGACCTTGCCACTGATGGGCGAGCTGATGCGGGTGTACTGCAGATTGATGCGCGCATTGTCCAGCGCGGCCTGGGCGACGGCCACATCGGAGGCGGTCTGTGCGACCAGCGCCTGGCTGTCATCAAACACCTGGCGGCTGATGGCATCGATCTTGACCAGCTCGCTGTTGCGCGCGGCGTTGCTGCGGGCGGTCTGCGCCGTGGCCTTGGCCTTGGCCAAAGCAGCCTCGGCACTGTTGACGGCCGCCCGCGCGGGCCGGTCGTCCAGCTGGTAGAGCGCCTGGCCGGCCTTGACCGAGGCGCCTTCGGTAAACAGGCGCTTTTCGACAATGCCGTTGGCCTGGGGGCGAATCTCGGCAATCATGAAGGCATTGGTGCGGCCCGGCAGCTCGGCAGTCAGCTGCTGCGATGCGGATTGCACGGTGATGATGCCCACCTCTGGGGCCTGTGGCGCAGCAGCCGTGGGCGCGGGTTTGTCCGAGCAGGCGGCGAGCAGCCCCAGCGCCGCGACCACCGCTCCAACCCGGGCGAGCTGGCTGAACGTACAGGGAGGGGAAAGCTTTCCGACAGTTGCCAAAGATTGAAACGTTGCCAGAGACTGGCGCGAAAAATTGGAAACATCCGGCATCATCGGTTTTGGCTTCAGGTACAGCAAACTACTATTTTTACAGCTAAATATGTAGGCAGTGTAAAGCGTTGCACAGGATGGGCTGCTTTTTCGCACCCAGGCGCGCAAGCTGTACATTTTGCTACATGCGGTATCAGCGCGGGCGCCGAATCGCGCCCATCTATGGGAAAGCGATAATGTTCAAAGGTTCCAAGCTTTACAGCCGCAAACACCTCTCCACCTTCGACCACCACCATCGCCCCATGCCATCACCCTCCTCTGACACTGGTCTCATCCTGCTGTCTCACGGCTCCAAAGACCCCGTCTGGCGCCGCAATGCCGAGCATTTGCTCGCTCAGGTACAGCATGCACGGCCTGACGCTGCCGTCGCTTGCGCCTACCTGGACTGGTGCGAGCCGCCGCTGGGCCCGGCCGTGGCCCAGCTGCTGCAGTCGCACCCGCGGCTGACCCATATCACCATCTGGCCCCTGCTCTTTGGCGTGGGCAAGCATGCCAGCGAAGACATTCCTGCGCTGGTCGAGGAACTCGCCCCGCGCTACCCCCAGGTGCAGCTGCGCATCGCCCCGGCAATGGGCGAGGATGCAAGGGTGATCCAGCTCTTGGCAGACATGGCTGGCGGCTATCTGCAAGGCAAGCTGCAGGGCTAGGGGCCCGAGTCCCATCGCCGAACTATCTGAGCCTAGACGCCGCGCCTATGGCGATGCGCGGCAAGCGCGGCGTGCCAAAATTCCGCCCCGCCGCTTGGGTTTCTGTCTAAGGGCTGCTTTTTATATTCCAATCAAGCATAATGATGTAAATTCATATTCCGCATCATTGTATGAACCTGCATCAGTTCCGCTTTGTGCAAGAGGCCGCGCGCCGCAACCTCAACCTGACCGAGGCGGCCAAGGCATTGCACACCTCGCAACCCGGCGTCTCCAAGGCCATCATCGAGCTGGAAGAAGAGCTCGGCATCGACATCTTTGCGCGCCACGGCAAGCGCCTCAAACGCATCACCGAGCCCGGCCAGCAGGTGCTGCGCAGCATCGAGATCATCATGCGCGAGGTCGGCAACCTCAAGCGCATTGGCGACCAGTACAGCGCGCAGGACAGCGGCACGCTCTCCATCGCCACCACCCACACCCAGGCGCGCTATGTGCTGCCCACCCCGGTGGCGCGGTTGCGTGAGCACTACCCCAAGGTGACGGTCAGCCTGCACCAGGCCACGCCCGCCGAAGTCGCGCGCATGGTGATCGATGAGCAGGCCGACCTGGGCATGGCCACTGAGTCGCTGGCCGACTATCCCGAGCTGGTGACCCTGCCCTGCTACGAATGGCAGCATGTGCTGGTCATGCCGCACCAGCACCCGCTGGCGCAAAAAGAACGCATCAATCTGGAGGACATCGCCGGCGAGCCCTTGATCACCTACCACCCGTCCTTCACCGGCCGGGGCAAGATCGATTCGGCGATGGCAGCCCGCCAGCTCACGCCCAAGATCGTGCTCGAAGCCATTGACTCCGACGTCATCAAGACCTATGTGCGCCTGGGCCTGGGTATTGGCATTGTGGCCGAGATGGCCATGCGCGACGACCCGATCAAGGATCTGGCCGTGCGGCCCATGGGCCATCTGTTTGGCGAGAGCGTGGCGCGCGTGGCCTTCAAGCGCGGCGCTTATATGCGCAATTTTGTCTACAAATTTGCCGAGCTGATCAGCGACCGTTTGAACCGTGATCTGATCGGCCGAGCGATGGTCGGCCATGTGGCTGACTACGAACTCTGATCCGCAACCCTTTCCACACCGCTTATTGATCGACGGATGCATAGACCACCACCCCGCTTGCCGGCAGGGGTCTTGTGTCCCGCCCTGTCCACCATGTCCGCTTCTGCCCTGACCCCATCGTTCCCCAGCCGCCTGCCCAACGTGGGCACCACCATTTTCACCGTCATGTCGGCGCTCGCCACCGAGCACAAGGCCGTCAATCTGGGCCAGGGCTTCCCGGACTTTGGCTGTGATCCGGCTCTGATCGATAGCGTCAGCCGCGCCATGCAGGCCGGCCACAACCAGTACCCGCCGATGACCGGTGTGCCCGCCTTGCGCGAGGTGGTGGCCCAGAAAATCGAGGCACTCTATGGCAAGCGCTATGACGCCAACAGCGAAATCACCATCACCGCCGGCGCCACCCAAGCGATCCTGACCGTGATCCTGAGCTGCGTAAGCCCTGGTGACGAGGTCATCGTGCTGGACCCCTGCTACGACAGCTATGTGCCCAATATCGAGCTGGCCGGCGGCGTGCCGGTGCGCGTGCCGCTGACGCCCAAGACCTTCCGTCCGGATTTCGGCAAGATCGCCGCAGCCATCAGCCCCAAGACGCGACTGCTGCTGATCAACACCCCACACAACCCCAGCGGCACCACCTGGACCGCGCAGGAAATGCAGCAACTGCAAGACCTGCTGGCCCCGACCAATATCCTGCTGCTGGCCGATGAGGTCTACGAGCACATGGTGTTCGACGGCGAGCGCCACGAAAGCGCATCGCGCTACCCAGGCCTGGCCGCGCGCGCCTATGTGGTCAGCAGCTTTGGCAAGACCTTCCATGTGACAGGCTGGAAGGTGGCCACCGTGGCCGCACCGGCGCCCTTGACCGCCGAATTCCGCAAGGTGCACCAGTTCAATGTGTTCACCGTCAACACCCCCATGCAGGTGGGCTTGGCCGAGTACCTGAAGGACCCTGCGCCCTACCTGAACCTGCCGGCCTTCTACCAAAAGAAGCGCGACCTGTTCCGCGCAGGCCTCGAAGGCTCGCGCCTCAAGCTCCTGCCCAGCTCCGGCACCTATTTCCAGTGCGTGGATATCTCGGCCGTGACCGATGCCAGCGAGGCCGAGTTCTGCCAGCAACTGGTCAAGGACCTGGGCGTTGCAGCCATTCCGCTGTCTGCCTTTTATGGCAACGGCTTTGACCAGCAGGTGGTGCGCTTTTGCTATGCAAAAAAGGATGAAACCCTGCTGGCGGCGCTGGAGCGTCTGCGCAAGCTTTAACCGCCCTCTAATGCAGGGTTGATCTGGTTTGGATTGGGGCAGCTGGAGTTGCAGCACCCCAGCCATTCCAGACGATCAGCGCGATCAATGTTGAGCCGCATGTTGGCTGGACTTGGTCTGCAGACGCGGAGCGCGCTGACAGATGGCCATGTCGGCCTCAGTCTTCCTCGGCAAGCGCAAAGGCGCCCGCCATTCGGCCCTGTTCACTGGCTGACAGACCGACATGCGTGGCGACCACCCGCCACTGACTGACGATGCCTCGAAATGCGTCAATGGTCTTGTCTGCGTCTTTCAGGCTCACACGGAAATAAGCTGCAACTTCCCGCGCCAGTTCAAGATCCAGCGCATTGTCTGCATCGGTGATGTTGAGCTTCAGGCCATCGGCATAGGCGACCGGGTTCATGTCGTAAGCCTGTGACAGTTTCCAGCCCCTGCCAGGCACGAGGATAAAGCCGTGGTTGCGGAGATGGTCGTCCGTGTTGGAGACCAGCAGGTTGAAGACGATCCGCGACCAGAGCTCTTTCAGATCCTGATTGGGCTGCGCGCCCTGGCGCATAATGACTTCCGCGAGCTCCAGATAGCTCACACCCGTGGACGCATCATCGCCGTCGTTGCGGCCGGTCATCGTCATTGCCGACGCAAAATGCAGCCGCCTCCCGCCGTCCGTCCGGTCAAAGCGGCTCACCATGAAGCAGTGGTAATCGCTGGCAAATTTACGCGCCTGCGCCGTAGCAACCTGAAGGCCGCAGCCATGCGCGAGCGCATTCACCACCATTTCCCAGCCACCAACGTCATAGCTGTCTCTGATACTGGGGAACTTGGCGATGTACAGGCGCCCCGCATCGTCCACAACGCTGGCCTTTGGCCGGGCACCGCCTAGCGAGCCACCCGGTGCGATCAACATCCGCAGCCAGTCCTGCCCCTGCGCCGCCATATTGTCTGGGTCTTGCTCCAAGCCACGGCTGGCCTGCTCCAGCGCGCGAATTTCCGTGAAAGGCGGCGCTGCCATGTCGATACGGTCGTCAAGGAAGCTGCCCTCGTCCTCCAGCCGGTAGCGCAAGGCCCCCACGCGGTACTGGTCATGCACACCCAACAGGTAATCGGATTCGTAGAGGCGGGCCTCGGCCGGCCACAGCCCTGCCCGCTTCTCACGCTCGAACCGCCGATCCATCAGCTTGCGTCCCCAACGATCCGGGCTTGAATCATCAAAGATGCCAAACTTGTCTCTGGGCGCAGGAGGATACTGCGGCCCGCTGAACGCCTGAAGGTTCGGATCCAGGTGCACACCGGCAAGAAGCGGCTCTGCCAGCGCCTTGGTGTCGTATTCGAATTCAAACAACTCCGTCGCGCGCGTTCGGCGACTGTGCAGAAAACCCAAGCGCCGAGGCCCTGGCAACCCCTCCCAGTCCGCATAGACCGCTATCTTGCTCATGGTTCTGTGCTCTTTTTCAGCAGAGCGCTCAGCGCTGCTGTGCTTTTGGTCTCTCCCAAAGCATCCGCTGCAGAGCCACTGAGGGGCAAGGGTAAAACGGTGGTCGGCATGTCTTTCCTGGCCGGTGCCGTCTGCGATTTGCGTGATGACCGACGTTTCACCGGCTCGCTAACGACGTGCTGCGCAGTCTCGCTTTTGACCAAGCGTGCATCCTGTAGTTGGCGGCCCAGCTGGTCCTCCGTGGCAAGCATGGCCAAATCATTGGCAAGTCCAAGGACCTGCATTACCGACAAATAGGCTCCCATCGTCACGCCTGATCCACCGGCTTCCAAGGAGCGCAAGGTCATCGGGGTCATGCCAGCACGCTCAGCCACCTGCTTGGCTGTCAGCTTCCTGCGCAGGCGCGCAAGCTTGAGCCGCTCTCCAAACTCGACAAGGAGCTTGGTGGTAGCGGGCAAAAGAGGAGCAGTCTTCTTCGCCATAGCGCTAATATTTCATCATTTTTCAATCACCGATGAAATAATATTAGCACTATTCAAGGCCATCTACCAGCGCGAACGCTGGACCAATGCCGCTTCACCTAGGAAAAGAGAAAATATTTTTATATTTATAGATAAAAAAGTGAAGAATAATTTCATTTTTTATCAAACAGTGTCCGAGAGACGCGGTAGATCAAAGCAGCACGATGTCGTACTGGTCCGAACCATCCCGCCCTTCGGCCTGCAGCGAGATCGGTTTGCCGATGAAATCGGACAGGCCGGCCAAGTGCTGGCTCTCTTCGTCCAGCAGCATCTCGATCACCGGAGGGGCGGCGAGCACGCGGAACTCCTTGGGGTTGAACTGGCGTGCCTCGCGCAGAATCTCGCGCAGGATGTCGTAGCAGACCGTGCGCACGGTCTTGACTTCACCGACGCCATTGCAGACCGGGCACGAGGTGCATAGCATGTGCGCGAGGGACTCGCGCGTGCGCTTGCGTGTCATCTCCACCAGGCCCAGCTGGGAGAACTCGCCGCACATGGTTTTGACGCGATCGCGCTGCAGCTGCTTACGCAGCTCGTGCAGCACCTGCGCCTGGTGGTCCTCGTGCACCATGTCGATGAAGTCCACGATGATGATGCCGCCCAGGTTGCGCAGCCGCAGCTGGCGGGCAATGGCATGGGCCGCTTCCAGGTTGGTCTTGAAGATGGTGTCGTCAAAATTGCGCGCACCCACATAGCCGCCAGTGTTCACATCGACGGTGGTCAGGGCCTCGGTCTGGTCCACGATCAGGTAGCCGCCCGACTTGAGGTCCACACGCCGGCCCAGCGCGCGGGCGATCTCCTCGTCGACCGAGTACAGGTCGAAGATCGGGCGTTCGCCCTTGTAGAGCTGCAGCTTGGGGAGCGCTGCCGGCATGAACTCCTGGCCAAACTGCTGCAGCAGCACAAACTGCTCGCGCGAATCGATGCGGATCGACTGGGTGTTTTCCGTGACCATGTCGCGCAGCACGCGCTGCATCAGGCTCAGGTCCTGGTGCAGCAAGCTCTTGGCGGCCTGCTTGGCCGCGCTGTCCTTGATTCGCTTCCAGACCTTGCGCAGGTAGCTGATGTCCTCGGCCAGTTCCTCGTCGCTGGAATCCTCGCCATTGGTGCGCAGGATAAAACCGCCGCCACCGCCCGTTTGCGCCGTGCCCACCAGTGCCTGCAGGCGGGCGCGCAACGCATCACGTTCGTTCTGGGGGATTTTTTGCGAGACGCCGATATGGTCGTCCTGGGGCAGAAAGACCAGCAAGCGCCCGGCCACGCTGATCTGGGTGGACAGCCGTGCGCCCTTAGTGCCGATCGGGTCCTTGATGACCTGCACCATGATCGACTGGCCTTCAAAGATCTGCTTTTCAATCGGTACCTGGGGCTCACCCTTGCGCGCAAACATCGGCGCCAGGCCACCCTCCTGGCGCTGCCAGACATCCGCCACATGCAGGAATGCGGCGCGCTCCAGACCAATGTCGATAAAGGCCGACTGCATACCGGGCAGCACGCGCGATATCTTGCCCAGGTAGACATTGCCCACGAGGCCTCGCTCCAGGGTGCGCTCATGGTGCAGCTCCTGCACGGCGCCACCCTCAATGATGGCCACCCGCGTCTCCTGCGGCGCCCAATTGATCAATATATCATTTTGCATAGAAGTCATTCTTAAAGGGCCTTAGATGGCAAACCCTGCAGCCCGCAGCACATTCGCTGTCTCGAACACGGGCAGCCCCATGATGCCGGAATAACTGCCGCTGATCTTGGCAATATATGCGGCCGCCCGCCCCTGCACGCCATAGGCGCCCGCCTTGCCCATGGGCTCACCACTGGCAACATAGGCTTCGATCTGCGCGGCATCGATAGGCGCAAACTGCACGCTAGAGACGGACAAGGCCGTCAAACGCTTGCGCCCGCTTTGCAGGGCCACAGCGGTCAATACCCGGTGCGTCTTGCCGCTGAGTGCCTGCAGCATCTCGCTCGCTTGCTGCGGCGTCTCGGGTTTGCCCAGAATATGCCGGCCCAGCGACACCGTGGTGTCAGAGCACAGAATCGGTGCTGGGTCCAAGCCGCGCCGCTGCAGGCGGGCCAGCGCGGCATCGAGCTTCAGCCCGGTCACGCGCTGCACGTAGTCGGTGGCCGATTCACGCGACAGCACCAGCTCCAGCGCTTCGGGGTCCTGGGGCTCGGGATCGCCGTCCTGGGCCACCAGCAAGCGGTGGGCGATACCGATCTGCTCGAGCAGTTGACTGCGACGCGGGGACTGTGACGCCAGGTAGACGAAGGGATGCATGGTGGGAAGCGAGGCCAAGATTTGAAAAAAGCGCCTGCGCCCATCAATCCAGCACAAGCAGCTATTATTTTTGCAGCATAACGCATCCGGCAGCCCGCTGGCAAGCGGGGATATTGCCCTGCTCTCGCCCACCCGAGCGCAGGCGCTCTGGGCCTACTCGCGGTGGTAAGGATGGCCGGCATTGACCGACCAGGCGCGGTAGAGCTGCTCGATCAGCAGCACCCGCACCATCGCATGGGGCAAGGTCATGTCCGAGAGGCGAATGCGCTCGTGCGCAGCAGCCTTGAACTCGGGGTCCAGCCCGTCGGGGCCACCGATGATCAACGCCACATCGTCACCTTCGAGCTGCCAGCCCTTGACCCGCTGGGCCAGTGCCTTGGTGGTCAGGTTGGTGCCGCGCTCATCGAGCACCACAATGCGTGTGCCGCGCGGGATGGCCGCCTCGATGCGCTTGCGCTCGGCGGCGTACAGGGTCTCCACCGTCTTGGAGCCGCGCGGCTCGGTCTTGACCGCCTTGAGCTCCACCTTCAGCTCGGGCGGGAAGCGCTTGGCATAGTCGTCATAAGCGGTCTGCGCCCAATCAGGTACATGCTGGCCCACCGCAACAATGAAAATCTTCATGTGAAATCTCCAATGAAAAAGAGCTGTCCTGCTCGGCAGTACAGCTCTTTGCAACCCGCAGGTTGAGGGGCGTTACTTGGCCTTGCTGGTCGCGCGCTTGGCCGCTGGCTTCTTGGCTGCAGGCTTGGCGACGGCCGACTTGGCTGCGGGCTTGCTGGCCTTGGGCTTGGGCTTGTTGACCACGACGGTCTTGACGGTGGCAGCAGCGCTGGTCTTCTTGGCCGCAGGCTTTTTAGCCACGGTGCCCGAGATCTTCTTGACCGCTGGCTTCTTCGCAGCGGTCTTCTTCACCGGTGCATCGGCAGCGCTGGCAGCAGCAGGCTTGCGTGCAGCGGGCTTCTTCTTGCTGTCAGCAGCGGTGTCGGCAGCGGCTTCTGGTTTGGCCTTGGCCGGCTTGGCGGCCTTGGGCTTGGCAGCGCCCAGCTTGACGCGCACGGGCGTATCGCCCCACATCTCTTCGAGGCGGTAGTACTGGCGGATCATCGGCTGCATGATGTGGGCCACAACCGGGCCGCAGTCGACAATGATCCATTCGCCGTTGTCTTCGCCTTCGGTGCGTGGCTTGGGAAAGCCCGCTTCCTTGACGGCGTCCTTGACGCTGGCAGCCAAGGCCTTGGTCTGGCGGTTCGAGGTACCGGCAGCGACGATCACGCGCTCAAACAGCGGCGAGAGGTGCTCGGTATTGAAAACCTGGATATCTTGTGCTTTCACATCTTCCAGCCCATCAACGATGGCACGCTGCAGCAATTGCACAGATTTCTTGGCAGTGGATTCGGATTTTTTGGCGGTGGTCATCAGTCGGTGATGGATGAAAGTGTTTGTACTATAGCGCGTGTTGCAGTTATTGTTGATCGCGTCAACACGCCGTGGCAAAAGGGCAAGGCCTTCAAGAGATACTGCCGCACAGCCTGCGATGGGGCATGAATACGGTCAGCGGAAAGTCAATTATACGCAAGCTGCGCCAAATGGCGCCCAGATAGGGCCTTGCGGTGCAGACGGCAAGCCCCGCCAAGCCCCAGCACAAGGGCGCCGGCAGACCGAGGGGCCCGGTGTTTAGAGCCAATCACGCGGCTGCAAAAAGTCCGCCAGCAAACGCGCTTCGGGCGAGCCCTCAGGGTCCTGGCGCTGGTAGCTCCAGCTCGCCAAGGGCGGCATCGACAGCAGGATCGACTCCGTGCGCCCACCCGACTGCAAACCAAAGTGGGTGCCCCGGTCCCAGACCAGGTTGAACTCCACATAGCGCCCGCGCCGGTAGAGCTGAAAGTCCCGCTCGCGCTCGCCATAGACCTCGTCCTTGCGGCGCTGCACGATGGGCAGATAAGCCTGCAAAAAGGCATCGCCCACCGACTGCAGCATTGCAAAGCTGCCTTCAAAGCCCAGCTCGGAGAAATCATCAAAGAAGATGCCGCCGATGCCGCGCGCCTCATTGCGGTGCTTGAGGAAAAAATAGCTGTCGCACCACTGCTTGAAGCGCGGGTACAAGTCAGCACCAAAAGGCGCCACCGCATCGTGGCAAACCTGGTGAAAATGCTGCGCGTCCTGCGCAAACGGGTAGAACGGCGTCAGGTCCATACCGCCACCAAACCAACAGGTGGCGGGCTGGCCGGGGTGGCCTGCTGCAATCATGCGCACATTCATATGCACCGTGGGCACATAGGGGTTGCGCGGATGGAAGACCAAGGACACGCCCATGGCCGTGAAAGGGGCACCTGCCAGCTCGGGCCGGTGCTGGGTGGCCGAGGGTGGCAACTGCGGGCCCCGCACTTGCGAGAAGCCCACGCCTGCGCGCTCAAACACCGCTCCGCCTTCGAGGATCTTGGTCAGACCCTGGCCTTGCAGCTTCTCACCGGGCGCCTTGTGCCAGGCATCGGCCAGAAAGCGCACGGCGCTGCCCGCCTCCTGCTCTAGCGCTTCAACGGCATCAGTGATCGAGGCCTGCAGCGACTGGAGGTAGGCGGCCACCGCCTGGGCCTGGGCCCCGGCGTTCAGTTGGTCAACGGACGAGGACAGCACGGGCCTGGCTCTCTGTGGGCTTGCGGGCAGTCACTTGACCGCGCGGTAGCCGATGTCGTGGCGGTATTGCGCACCATCGAAATGCACCTGGGCGGCAGCGGCATACACGCGCTGCTGCGCCTGCTTGACGTTGTCGGCCAAGGCGGTCACACACAGCACGCGGCCACCGCTGGTGACGGGCTTGCCATCCTGCACTGTGGTGCCGGCGTGGAAGACCATCACTTCTTCTTCGTCCTCGGGCAGGCCGGTGATCACATCGCCCTTGCGGGGAGCGTCCGGGTAGCCATGGGCGGCCATCACCACGCCCAGCGCGGTGCGGCGGTCCCACTGCAGCTCGATCTGGTCGAGCTTGCCGTCGGTGGCAGCCTGCATCACATCGACCAGATCGCTCTTGAGGCGCATCATGATCGGCTGGGTTTCCGGGTCACCCATGCGGCAGTTGAACTCCAAGGTCTTGGGGTGCCCCGCCTTGTCGATCATCAGGCCCGCGTACAAGAAGCCGGTGTAGGGAATGCCGTCTTTTTCCATGCCACGGATGGTGGGCAGAATGATCTCGCGCATCGCGCGGGCATGCACATCAGCCGTCACCACTGGGGCGGGCGAGTAGGCACCCATGCCGCCGGTGTTGGGGCCCTGGTCGCCGTCTTTGAGGCGCTTGTGGTCCTGGCTGGTCGCCATGGCCGCCACACTCTTGCCATCGCACAGCACGATGAAGCTGGCCTCTTCGCCGTCGAGGAACTCCTCGATCACCACGCGGGCGCCGCCGTCGTTATGGGCAACGCCGTACTTGTTGTCCACCAGCATGAAGTCCACGGCATCGTGCGCTTCCTGGGCGGTGGTGGCCACCACCACGCCCTTGCCGGCAGCCAGGCCGTCGGCCTTGACGACGATGGGCGCGCCCAGCTTGTCGATGTAGGCATGGGCCGCCACCGGGTCGCTGAAGGTCTCGTACTGCGCCGTCGGGATGCCATGGCGTGCCATGAAATCCTTGGAGAAAGCCTTGGAGCTTTCCAGCTGCGCTGCGGCCTTGGTCGGGCCAAAGATCTTCATGCCATGCGCGCGGAACTCGTCCACCACGCCGGCGGCCAAAGGCGCCTCGGGGCCCACGACGGACAGCTGCACACTGTTGTCCTGCGCCCATTCGCGCAGTTGGACCACATCGGTGATCGGCAGGTTTTCCAGACGCTTGTCGCGTGCGGTGCCTGCGTTACCCGGGGCTACATAGACCTTGGAGACCTTGGGCGATTGCGCCAACTTCCAGGCCATTGCGTGTTCACGGCCGCCGCCACCAATCACAAGTACCTTCATAGCGCCGCGTTATGGTAAACATCTTGAACATCATCCAGATCTTCCAGTGCGTCCAGCAACTTTTGCATCTTGGCCGCACCTTCCTCATCCAGATCTACGGTGTTTTCGGGGCGCATCGTCACCTCGGCCACTTCGGGCTTGAAACCCGCTGCCTCCAGCGCATTGCGCACCGCTTCAAATTCTGACGGGGGCGTCAGCACTTCGACGGCGCCCTCCTCGTCGGTGATCACATCCTCGGCGCCCGCTTCGAGCGCCACTTCCATGATCTTGTCCTCGTCAGCGCCAGGGGCAAACACCAGCTGCCCCAGGTTGCGGAACTGGAAGGACACCGAGCCTTCGGTGCCCATGTTGCCGCCGTGCTTGCTGAACGCATGGCGTACATCGGCCACCGTGCGCACGCGGTTGTCCGTCATGGTGTCAACAATGATGGCCGCGCCACCGATGCCATAGCCTTCGTAGCGGATTTCCTCGTAGGTCACGCCTTCGAGGTTGCCAGTGGCCTTGTCGATGTTGCGCTTGATGTTGTCGGCCGGCATGTTGGCCGCCTTGGCCTTGTCGATCGCCAGACGCAGACGCGGGTTGGCGCTCAAATCCGCACCGCCCTGCCGCGCAGCGACCATAATTTCACGAATGATGCGGGTCCATACCTTGCCGCGTTTTTCGTCCTGACGACCCTTGCGGTGTTGAATATTGGCCCATTTGCTGTGTCCTGCCACAGAATTTCCTTTGCTATTGTTTTATCTAGCTAGACTGCGATTTTACTTTTGACTTTGATGCTGGAGAGGAAACCTACGATGGCTGAACCCCTACTGGTTGCCAAAAATGGCACAACGGAGTGTTTTTTACTTCCTGGCCTCGCCAACCGCCACGGGCTGATCACCGGCGCGACCGGCACGGGCAAGACTGTAACCCTTCAGACATTGGCCGAGGGATTCTCGGGCATTGGCGTGCCAGTGTTCATGGCCGATATCAAGGGCGATTTGACCGGCATCAGCCAGGTAGGCCAGATTGGCGGAAAGCTCGCTGCCACCTTGCAAGACCGTGGTATTGACCTGCCCACGCCCAAGGCCTGCCCCACCACCTTGTGGGATGTGTTTGGCGAGCAAGGCCACCCGGTGCGCGCCACCATCTCGGACATGGGCCCGCTGCTGCTGGGCCGCATGCTGGACCTGAACGATACGCAGATGGGCGTGCTCAACCTGGTCTTCAAGATCGCCGATGACAACGGCATGCTGCTGCTGGACTTGAAGGACCTGCGCGCCATGCTGTCCTACGTGGGCGAGAATGCCAAGCAGTTCACCACCGACTACGGCAACATCAGCTCGGCCAGCGTGGGCGCCATCCAGCGCGGCCTGCTGCAGATCGAGCAGCAAGGCGGCGGCAGCTTCTTTGGTGAGCCCATGCTCAACATCGACGACATGATGCAGACCGTGGGCACACAAGGGGTGATCAACATCCTGGCAGCCGACAAGCTGATGAATTCGCCGCGCCTGTATTCCACCTTTTTGCTGTGGATGCTGTCCGATCTGTACGAGAAGCTCCCGGAAATTGGCGACCCGGACAAGCCCAAGCTGGTCTTCTTCTTTGACGAGGCCCACCTCTTGTTCAATGACGCGCCCAAGGTGCTGCAAGAGCGCATCGAGCTGGTCGTGCGCCTGGTGCGCTCCAAGGGCGTGGGCGTGTATTTCGTCACGCAAAACCCGCTGGACATTCCCGACAGCGTGCTCGCCCAGCTGGGCAACCGCGTGCAGCATGCGCTGCGCGCCTTCACGCCGCGCGACCAGAAGGCCGTCAAGGCCACGGCCACCACGATGCGCGCCAACCCGGGCCTCAACATCGAAGCGGCCATCACCGAGCTGGCAGTCGGTGAGGCGCTTGTCAGCTTTCTCGACGAAAAAGGCCGCCCCAGCGTGACAGAGCGCGTCTATGTGTTGCCACCCGGCAGCCAGATCGGCCCCATCAGCACCGAGCAGCGCCAGGCCTTGCTGAAGAATTCGCTGGTCGCTGGCGTCTATGACACGCCGGTGGACCGCGAGTCGGCCTATGAGATCCTGAAGGCGCGGGCCGGCCAGGCCACCGAGGCACAAGGCGGCAAGGCCGGTGCGGGCGCTGCAGGCGGCGCTGCAGCCCCTGAGGATGGCGGCCTGATGGGCAGCATCAACGACATTCTTTTTGGCACCACCGGCCCGCGTGGCGGCAAGAAGGACGGCATCGTGCAGTCCATGGCCAAGTCCACCGCCCGCTCCTTTGGCACCAAGCTGGGCAACCAGATTCTGCGCGGCGTGCTGGGCAGCATCATGGGCGGCAAAAAATAAGACTGCCCGTCTGCGTGACCTGGCAGACCTGGCAGGCCGCAGGCAAAGAAAAAGCCGGCATTTGAACTGCCGGCTTTTTCGCTGGTGCGCTGCGCAGTCAAGTGCGATCGGTACGTGCCAGGTGGTTTTCCAGCGCCCGCAGGCCCAGGGTCAGCATGAAGGTCATCAGCCAATAGGCGAGCGCCACGGCCAGGTAGGGCTCCCAGTAGCGGCCATAGGCGCCGGCCACGGTGCGCGCGGCATAGGCCATCTCGGCCAGGCCGATGGCCGAGACCAGCGAGGTGTCCTTGAGCAGCGAGATCATGTTGTTGCCCAGCGGCGGCAGCATGCGGCGGAAGGCTTGCGGAATCACCACATAGCGCATCATCTGGCCATGCGTCATGCCCAGGGACATGCCCGCCTGCTTCTGGCCGATCGCGATCGACTGGATGCCGGCACGGAACACTTCGGAGATATAGGCCGCCGAGTTCAGCGTCAAGGCCACGACCCCCGACATCAGCGCGCCATGGTCCTGCTTGAGCGTGCGCGCCAGGTCACCACTGATGAACAGCCCGTTGACCGGGTGCACGAACAAGGGCATGACCGCAAAATGCATCAGCAAGATCTGCACAAAGAGCGGCGTGCCCCGGAAAAAGCTGACATAGGCCGTCGATGGCCAGCGCAGCAGGTATTTGCACACGCCCTTCCAGGGCTGGTGGCGCGTGTCGGCCAGGCGCGCCAGGGCCAGCATCAGGCCCAGCGCGCAACCCATGATCACGCAGGCCACCGTCATGCCAATGGTGACCATGGCACCCTGCCAGAACATTTGCTTGTATTCCACCAGGATGTCGGGGCGGAACCAGCCGAACCACTCTACGGGGGTGTTGTTGTCCATCAATCCATTCCTTCAAACAAAATGACGGCCACAGGGCCGTCATTGCAACTGCGCCAAGCCTTGCCTTATTGGGGCTTGTAGTCCTGGTTGAACCACTTCTTGTAGATCACGTTGTAGCTGCCATCGGCGCGGATGGCGGCCAGGCCGGCGTTGATCTTGTCTTGCAAGGCCTTGTCGCCCTTGCGCACGACGATGCCGAAATGCTCCTTGGGGAAGCTGGCATCATCGACGGTCTTGAGCGCCGGGTACTGCGAGACGCGGTAGGCGATGACACCGTTGTCGCCAATGGCGGCATCCACGCCGCCGGCGGCCAGCTCGGAGATGATCAGCGGTGTGCTCTCGAAGCGGCGGATATTGGCGCTGGTCTTGCCCACTTCGCGGCTCATCACATCGTCACCGGTCGAGCCGCTGACCACCGACACCTTCTTGTCCTTGAGGTCCTTGAGCGAGGCCACCGTGCTGTCCTTGGGCACAGCGATCAGCTGGCGGGCATCAAAGTAAGGCTGGGAGAAATCAAAGCTCTGCTTGCGCTTGTCGTTGATGGTCACGCCGGAGATGACAAAGTCCACATCGCCATTGTTGAGCGAGGCAAAGATACTGCTGAACGGCGTGTTGACGATGCGCAGCTTCATGCCCTGCTGCTTGGCGATGGCATTGACGATGTCGATGTCAAAGCCGACGATTTGTTTGTCTTTGTTCTCGAACGCAAAAGGTGCGTAGGTCGCGCTCGAGGCCACCACCAGATCACGGCCCTGCGCTTGCGCCGCGCCCGCTGCCAACACCGACACCGCTGCGGCACCGATGGCCAGCGCAAATTTTTTGTTCCACATACCCCAACCTTTAGCAACATAAGCCGATACAAGCGGCAGATTATACGTAAACGCCTATAGGCAACGGCTGTCAAAGCCAGCCCGCCAGCGCCCGGCAAGCTTTGCGCACAAGCTTGTCAGCCAGCCTGAGCCGCCAGGTACCGGGCAGCGCAGCAACCCGCAATGCAGCAGGCAACACGCCCAGGGTGCACCACCAGAGCGACACCGAATCGCCAAAAAGCCACTACCATGAATCCCTCGACGCCTCTGCCACCCTGATCGACCATGAACGCCACCGCCACCCCGCTCCCCACTTTCGATGATGTGCAGGCCGCTGCCCAGCGCCTGCAAGGCGTTGCCCACCGCACGCCAGTGATGCGCTCGTCCACCCTCGACAAATTGACGGGGGCAGAGTTCTTCTTCAAGTGCGAGAACTACCAGCGCATGGGCGCCTTCAAGTTCCGGGGCGGCTACAACGCACTGGCCCAGTTCTCGCCGCAGCAGGCGCAGCGCGGCGCGCTGGCCTTTTCGTCGGGCAACCATGCGCAGGCGATTGCGTTGTCGGCCCGCATTCTGGGCATGCCTGCGGCCATCGTGATGCCTGAAGATGCCCCGGCGGCCAAGCTTGATGCCACGCGCGGCTACGGCGCCGAGGTCATCACCTATGACCGTTTTACCGAAGACCGCGAGGCGATCAGCCAGCGCATTGCCCAGGAGCGCGGCATGACCCTGGTGCCGCCCTACAACCATGCCGATGTGATTGCCGGCCAAGGCACCAGCGCGATGGAACTGTTCCAGGACGTGCCCCAGCTCGACTACCTGTTTGTCTGCCTGGGCGGCGGCGGACTGCTGTCGGGCTGCCTGCTGTCGGCCAAGGCCATGGCACCCCAGTGCAAGGTCTATGGCGTGGAGCCGGAGGCCGGCAATGATGCCCAGCAATCGCTGCGCAAGGGTGAGATCGTCAAGATCGCCACGCCCCGCACCATTGCCGATGGCGCGCAGACCCAGGCACTGGGCGATCTGACCTATGCCATCATCCGCCGCGATGTCACCGATATCGTCACCGCCAGCGATCCGCAGCTGGTGGACTCCATGCGCTTTTATGCCGAGCGCATGAAGATGGTGGTCGAGCCCACCGGCGCGCTAAGCCTGGCCGGGGCCCGATTTGGCGGCGTTGATCTGCAGGGCGCCCGCGTGGGCGTGCTGATCAGCGGCGGCAATGTGGACCTGGGGCGCTACGCGCAATTGCTGGGCAGCGCCTGAGCGGCAATGGGCGGCGATTTGCAGCGCTAAAGCCTACCATTCGGTAAATATATTCACCAGCAGCGCACGGCCACAGAGCGGCACTGCTACCATTGCGGCCAAAAATGACATTGGCAACTACCATGAGCACCGTTCACCTCATCGACCACCCGCTGGTCCAGCACAAACTCACCCTGATGCGCCGCAAGGAGGCATCGACCAACAGCTTTCGCCGCATGCTCGGCGAGCTGTCCACCCTGATGGCCTATGAGATCACGCGCGACTTCCCGCTGCAGGATCTCGAGATCGAAACCCCGATGGAAAAGATGGTCGGCAAGGTCATCGACGGCAAGAAGCTGGCCCTGGTCTCCATCCTGCGCGCCGGCAATGGCTTTCTCGACGGCATGCTCAACGTGGTGCCCGGCGCCCGTATCGGCCACATCGGCCTCTACCGTGACCCCGAAACGCTGCAACCCGTCGAGTACTACTTCAAGATGCCCGACAACATGGGCGAGCGCGATGTGATCGTCGTCGACCCGATGCTGGCCACCGGCAACTCGGCCGCCGCCGCCGTGCAGCAGCTCAAGGACAAGTGCCAGCCCAAGTCGATCAAGTTCATGTGCCTGCTCGCAGCCCCTGAAGGCATCAAGACCATGCAGGCCGCCCACCCCGATGTGGACATCTACACGGCCGCCGTGGACCGCCAGCTCAACGACCACGGCTACATCCTGCCGGGCCTGGGCGACGCGGGCGACCGCATCTTCGGCACCAAGTAAGCCCAGCCAAACCGCATGCCCACCACGCGCTGGGCATGCGAGGTCCGACGCCGCCGCGGCTGGCCCATGGCAGGGCGTAGGACAAATCGCACACCCAATATGCAGCAGCTTTGGTTAAATGGCCTTCGGGGCATCACTGCCGGGAGACCACACCATGAGCTACCATCTGCTGGTTTTTGCGCCCTCCGCCGCGCCCAAGGAAGCGGCGGCCTTTGGTCTCTGGTTCCAGGCCCAGACCGAATGGCCCGAGCACCACGACTACGAGGATCCGGCTGCTGCCACCTTGTCGCTCAAAGCCTGGTGCCTGGAGATGATGCAGCGCTTTCCCCCCCGATCAGGCCCTTACCGGGAAGAGCTGCCACCCGAGGACAAAAGCCTGCTGGCCGATTACAGCATTGGCCGCAATATTGTTTTTGTCGCCGTGCAGCCGGCCCAGGCCAAGGCCGCGCTGGCCTTGGCGCGTGCGCTGGCAGCCCAGCACTGCGTGGGCCTGTACGAGGCCAGCGAATCACCGGCTGCCGTGCGCCTGCCCGATGGCAACAATGGCCTGCAGGCCGCATTTGACTGCAAGCCGGATATGGCCTGAGCTGGCCTCCAAATTCAACGTGCCGACTCGCTGTCGCGCGCCTTGAGCACCATGCTGTTACCCGAGATGCTCACATCAAAGTAGCGCAAGAAGTTCTGCCCCAGCAGCGCATCGCGCGCGCTCTCACCGGTATAGCCCGTACCGACGCGCAAATCGTTGACGGCCAGCGGCCCCACTTCGATACGCTCGGCCCGGCTCATCATGCCCTGGCGCACGCCATTGGCGGTCTGAAAGCTGATGGGCACGCCCTCGCCCAGGTTGGCACGTTCGGCGACCGCATCGGTGATGCTGATCAGGCTGGCACCGGTATCCACCATGAACTGCACCGGCACGCCGTTGACCGAGCCCGCCACGCGGAAATGGCCATCGCGGTCGCGCGGAATCTCCAGCACGCCATGGGCCATGACCTTGCCTTCGCTGGGCTTGCGGTAGACCTCGGTCACCAGGTAGATCGCAAACATCACGCCAATCCAGATAGCAAGCAGCATCCAGGTGGTGCGCCGGCTGGCATCGGGTGGCGAGCGCACAGGCCCTGGGCCGCCAGCGGGCAGTGGCGCGCCTGGCCAGGGTGACGGCGGCGCGGCAGCTGCGGGCTGTGCTGAAGAGGAGGAATCTGGATGTCGGGTGCGTAATCGGCTCATGGATCAGGATTTTTTGCCTACGCAAGCAAACTGTGCGACGGCCGGTGACAAAGCATAAATCATACTGGCATGGCCCGGGCCACGCCGCTGCCCTGTGCGCGCGGGCTTGTAGCGCTTCATGGGCGCCCGGCCGCTGCCGCCTGGCAGACAGCGGGAGCTGCCGGGAGCGGGCTGGACTGGGGTAGGATGGCCGCCAGTTATCACCCTGCCCTGTTTTTCATGACCATCGACCGTCGCCATTTGCTGCAATCCCTGGCGGGATTTGCCGCTGCTGCCGCCCTGCCTGCGGGCTGGACCAGCGCCCATGCTGCCCCAGCCCATTGGCCCAGCAAACCCCTGCGCTTTATCGTCGGGTACCCGGCGGGCTCCTCGCCCGACATGCAGGCGCGCATGATCGCTCAGCCGCTGGCGCAGATCCTGGGCCAGCCCGTGGTGGTCGACAACCGGCCTGGTGCCAGCGGCAATATCGGCGCCGACCAGGTGGCCCGCGCGAGCGATGACCACAGCTTTGGCATTGTGGGCAATGGCCCGCTGACCTCGTCGCAGGCGCTGTATGCCA
Organism: Comamonas sp. MYb69; assembly: GCF_037479315.1. Classification (NCBI taxonomy): domain Bacteria; kingdom Pseudomonadati; phylum Pseudomonadota; class Betaproteobacteria; order Burkholderiales; family Comamonadaceae; genus Comamonas; species Comamonas sp. MYb69. The sequence goes on along the minus strand of NZ_JBBGZG010000005.1, from coordinate 174,769 downwards.
AGCTGCCCTACGACCCGGTCAAGGACTTTGCGCCGCTCGCCCTGGTGGGCGTATCGCCGCTGGCCTGGGTGGTGCCGGCCAGTGCAGGTGCGCAGACCGACAAGGCGCTCGCCAGCCTGCGCCAAAAAGGCAATGCCGCCAGCTATGGCTCCACCGGCCTGGGCTCGGGCGGCCATCTGGGCATGGAGCTGCTCAAAGATGCGCTGCATTTCGATGCCGTGCACATCCCCTTCACCGGTGCGCCCGGTGTTGTCGGCGCGCTGATGGGCGGGCAGCTCGACTGCGCGCTGCTGCCCATCTCGTCGGTGCTGCCGCTGGTGCAAAGCGGCAAGCTGGCGGCCCTGGCCGTCACCTCCGCCCAGCGCACGCAGCTGATGCCGCAGACGCCGTCGATGCGCGAAATCGGCGCCCAGGATGTGAATATCGAAGTCTGGAACGCGCTAATGGCCCCGGCCAGCATGCCTGCCGCCATCCGCAGCCAGCTGAGCGAGGCCTTGCTCAAGGTGCTCAACACCGCCGATATCCGCGATCAGCTGCTGCGCCAGGCTTGGACCTTGGAGGACGCATCGCCCGCAGCGCTGCAAACGCGCATCAGCAGCGACCGCAAGATGTACAACGCCTTGATTGCGAAAAAGAAACTGCAGCTGGAGTGATACCCGCGCTGCTGCAACACCAAGGGCCCTCGCAGGGCCCTTTTCTGTGACTAAAACAGTTTCAGCGGCGCACCTGCAAGGCACCCGGGTTGACGATGTTCGATGGCCGCCCTTTGATGAAGTTGACCACGTTGTCAAAGGCCACGCCAAAGTACTGCTCGTAGCTGTCCTGCTCGACATAGCCAATATGGGGCGTGCAGATGCAGTTCTCCAGCCGCAGCAAGGCATGGCCCTGCAGGATGGGTTCGCTCTCGAATACATCGACGGCCGCAATGCCGGGGCGGCCTCGGTTGAGCGCAGCAATCAGCGCATCGGGCTGCACCAACTCGGCCCGCGAGGTGTTGACGAAGGTGGCCGAGGGCTTCATCTGCGCCAGATCGTCAAAGCTGATGCAGCCCTTGGTCTGCTCGCTCAGGCGCAAATGCACCGTCAGCACATCGCTGTTGGCAAAGAAGAACTGCTTGCTCGAGGCCACCTTGTGGCCATCGGACAGCGCCTTGGCGCGCGAGCCATCGCTGCCCCAGACCAGCACCTCCATGCCAAAGGCCTTGCCATAACCGGCAATCAGCTGGCCAATGCGGCCATAGCCCCAGATACCCAGGGTGCGGCCGCGCAGCACGGTGCCCAGGCCAAAATTGGGCGGCATATTGGCCGCCTTGAAGCCCGACTGCTGCCAGGCGCCATGCTTCAAGTTGGCAATGTACTGCGGCAGGCGGCGCGCTGCGGCCATGATCAGCGCCCAGGTCAGCTCGGCGGGCGCCACGGGCGATCCCACGCCCTCGGCCACCGCCACACCGCGCTCGGTGCAGGCTGTCAAATCCACATGGGAGCCGATGCGCCCGGTTTGGGCAATCAGTTTGAGACGCGGGAGCTTGTCGAGCAGCAGGCGGTTGATATGCGTGCGCTCGCGGATCAGCACGATGATGTCGGCATCCTTGAGACGCACCGACAGTTGCCCCAGACCCTTGACCGTATTGGTATAGACCTTGGCCGAATAGGCGTCGAGAACGGATGCACACTGCAGTTTGCGCACTGCATCCTGATAATCGTCCAAGATCACAATATTCATAGGAAGACCATTCTCATCGAACGCCAACCAGGCGGCTTTGCCCCACGCAAGCCCCCTGTACACGGCAGCGCGCTGGCAACATTCACCGAAAAACCGGTTTCCGAGCACCGCTGAGTACCGCATCAGCTATGAACATCATAGCATTGAATAATCTCAGCACTCTGCCATGCCCACCAGCGGGCGACAAGGCTGCAACAGCGATCACATGGCGGCAGCAGCCATCGATGCCGCCGGCTGCTAAGCAAATCTTTGCACAGGCCCGTGCCTGGCCGCTGTCATCGCTCCGGCTGCCTCCTGCGTTGTGCACTGTGCGTACAGCGCCCGCCAGACTGTTGCTTTCAACGCAAATTTAGATGCCGGGGCCCTGCAACGCTAGCGCTGGCTCACGCCGAGCGCTATAACAATTGCTTGTTACTTTGCTTTGTTGGTTGATAGCACTATGACGAATTTGGTCGCTCCATCCCGCAGTCGTTGCCCACAACAGATGTTGGCGCAAACCATGCAGGAATGGGGAGGAGCGGAGGATCTCTGGGTATTTGCCTACGGCTCGCTGATCTGGCGCCCGGAGTTCGAATTTCTGGAATGCCGCCACGCGCGGGTCTTTGGCTGGCACCGCGCGCTCAAGATGTGGAGCCACATCAACCGGGGCACGCCCGAGTGTCCCGGCCTGGTGTTTGGCATGTTCTCCGGTGGCAGTTGCCGAGGCATGGCCTTTCGCATCGCCCGCCAGCATGTGCCCGAGATGATGCCTCGCCTGTGGCAGCGCGAAATGGCCACCGACTCCTACGATCCCAAGTGGCTCGATTGCCAGACCGAAGACGGCCCCGTCAAGGCGCTGGCCTTTACGCTGTCCAAATCCAGCCCCCGCTGCACGGGCACCTTGAGCGAAGAAGACTACCGCCGCATCTTTGCCCAGTCCTGCGGCATCTATGGCACCACCTTGGATTACGCCGAGTCCACTTACACCGCCCTCAAAAGCCGGGGTATCCAGGACCGGGCGCTGGAGCGCCTGCTGCGCCTGTCGGCCTCACGTGCCCATGCAGGCCAGGAAGCGCGCAGCCTGCTGGGCCAGCCAAGCCGCAGCAGGGCCAGCTCTGCCGCATAAACCCGATTGCAAAGGCCCAACCAGCGCGCCAGGCGCGCTGGTCTGAGGGCTGGTCTCCCAAAACTGCGGCACAAAAACAAACACCCCGCCTTTCTACAGCCAGAGGGCACGAAAGCGAGGTGCATATTGAGAGGGGATGGACGGTCTTTGGGCCATCCCGGGCGGGAATGTGCAGCTTCCGCGCCCTATTCGCAAGTAACGGCTCCCTGGAGGAGCCGTCTACTGGGGAGGGTTGCCGGTTTCAGTATCGGCAAGCAGGAAAAAAGAGCTACTGGCGCCAGTGCTTAGCGCTTGCGATCACGTTCGTCTTCTGGCCAGATGCTGAAAACATTTGCGGTGGTCATGTGAACAATCTCCTAAAGATGCGTGTTAAACGCCGGGGCTGACGAGGCGGTTGACAGCAGGCCCCAGAAATTTGCATGTTTACATATGGTTTACTTAAATATATTTAACCCATGAAAAACAACACTTAAAAATGTATCGAAAGCTTGATTCAGGCTACATTTTTCGCATGTTATTGATATATATCATTGGCTTAAATCGTAAACGCAGAAAGTAACTTAAATTAACAGCAACGCCATTTGATGTTCAATAAATATTGCATTTCGTCGTAGTATCGACAAATTTCAGGTCATTTCGATTTCAAATGGTCAATTATTTAGCCATTTAGACGTAAATACGGACGAAAAATCGGCCACCTAGCCACCCTGACCGCTGCTTACAGAACCCGCCAAACGCAGGTGTTCAACGCACAATCACCTGCTTTTGCGGGTTCCAACCATGGTTCAGCGGGCCATGGCCCTGGCCGGTATGCACATCGGCGCCCGATTCAATGGCGCCCAGAATGTACTGCCGCGCCAGGCTGACGGCAGCCGGCAGCGGCTGCCCCAGGGCCAGCTGACAGGCAATGGCCGATGACAGGGTGCAGCCCGTGCCATGGCCGTTATGGGTGTGGATACGGGTCGAAGCCAGGCGCAGGCGCGCACCGTCGGCAGTGGCCAGCAAGTCCACCACCTCATCGCCGGGCAGATGGCCGCCCTTGATCAGCACCGCCTTGGCGCCCAGGGCCAGCAAGTCCTGCGCGGCCTGCTCCAGCTGGTCGGCATGCACCAGGCTGCGGCCCAGCAGCAAACCCGCTTCGTCCAGGTTCGGGGTGATGAGCGCAGCGCGCGGAAACAGCTCGCGCACCAGCTCACCCACGGTGGCCTCGGCAATCAGCCGGTCACCGCTGGTGGCGACCATCACCGGATCCAGCACAACATAGGGCAAGGCATAGCGGTCAATCGCCGCAGCCACCACGGCGACAATCTCGGGCGCATGCAGCATGCCAATCTTGACGGCATCGCAGCCAATGTCCTCCAGCACCGCATCGAGCTGCTCTTGCAGAAAGACTGGTGGCACGCCATGGATGGAGCGCACCCCTTGCGTGTTTTGCGCGGTCAGCGCCGTGATCGCGGTCATGCCAAAGCAGCCCAGCGCCGACATGGTCTTCAGATCGGCCTGGATACCGGCCCCCCCGCCACTGTCGGAGCCGGCAATCGACAGCACCCGTGCATAGCGCGGCAAGGAGACGGGAGAAGAGGGGTTCAGTGAGGCCATGGCTGCAGTCCAAAAACAATGCCGGGCAACACTGGCCCGGCCTGGGCAAAATTATCCACGATTGTGACGACGGCTTGACGCAGCCCCATGCCCCCGGCGCAGCGCTGTGCTTTAATGCAGCCTGAGACGAAACAGGGGTGTCCCTGCAGCAGTTTGGCTGCAGCGCGACTGAGATCAGACCCTGGAGCGCGCCACCGTGGCAGCGCTCCGCAACCCGATCCAGGTCATGCTGGCGTGGGGAGTTTTCGGCAGCTGCGCGCACTGTTTTGTCTATTGCCAATTACAAAACATGCCCTCTCAGCCCTTCATTTCTCCCCAATCCCGTATCACCATTTTGGGCGCTGGCCTGCTGGGCCGGCTGATGGCGCTGGAGCTGTCGGGGCGCGGCTTCTCCATCGATCTGTATGACCGGGGCGGGCCGGATGCCGAGCATGCCGCAGCGCGTGTGGCCGCCGCCATGCTCGCGCCGCTGGCCGAATCGGCCGTGACCGAGCATGGCGTAGTGCGCATGGGCCAGTATGGGCTACAGCGCTGGCCCGCGTTGCTTGCGCAGCTGGAGGCGCCGGTGTTTTTGCAGCAGGCCGGCACCATGGTGGTCTGGCACCGCCAGGATGCTGCGGAAGCCCAGCGCTTCCATGGCATCTTGCAGCGCACACAGGCGGCCATCCCCGAGCTGCCGCCTTTGCAAACCCTGGGCGCCCCCCAAATCGCCGCGCTGGAGCCAGCGCTGGCCGGGCATTTTCAGTCCGCCTACTACCTGCCCGGCGAGGGCCAGCTGGACAACCGCCAGTTGCTGGCCGCGCTGGTGCCTGCGCTGCAAGCGCGGGGCGTGCGCCTGCACTGGCAGCAGGCGCGCGAGCTGGATGACTTTGCGCCCGGCGCGCAGGGCCAGCCCGATCTGCTGATCGACACACGTGGCCTGGGTGCCAAGCCGCAGTGGAGCCAGCTGCGCGGCGTGCGCGGCGAAGTGCTGCGTGTGCATGCGCCGGAGGTACAGCTGCGCCGCCCCACGCGCCTGATGCACCCGCGCTACCCGATCTATATCGCGCCCAAGCAGGACCACCACTTTGTCATCGGCGCCACCGAGATCGAGTCCGATGACATGTCGCCGGCCAGCGTGCGCTCGGCGATGGAGCTGCTGAGCGCCGCCTACACCGTGCACAGCGGCTTTGCCGAGGCGCGCATCCTGGAGATCAACACCCAGTGCCGCCCGACTTTGCCCGATAATCTGCCAGCCATCCGCCAGGTGCGGCCAAGGGTGCTGGAGGTCAATGGCCTCTACCGCCACGGCTTCATGATCTCGCCCGCCGTGCTGGACTGCGCGGTCGAGCTGCTGCTGACGGGCGAGGCCCCCCTGGCAGCACGCTTTGGCATGGATGTGCGCCTGCTCGCGACGGCCTGATGGCCCGCAGCCCTATGATGAGCCTTGAATGATGACGATACAGATCCTCTTGAACAACCAGGCCACGGCCTTGCCCGAAGGCGCCACCATTGCCCTGGCCCTGGCGCAGCTGCAGCCGCGCCCGCCCTTTGCCGTGGCCGTCAATACAGAATTTGTACCCAAGGGACAGTACGACAGCCGCCAGCTGCAGGCAGGCGACAAGCTCGAAGTCATCTCGCCCGTCACCGGCGGCTGAGCTCGCGCGCCATCCGCCCGGGCTACCTCGCCAGCGCCCCTGACCCGTATTTACCCAAGGCCTTTGCCATGAACGCCAATCTCTCCTCCGACGACGCCCTGGTGCTCTATGGCCAGCGTTTTCAAAGCCGCTTGCTGCTGGGCACCTCGCGCTACCCATCGCCCGCCGTGCTGGAAGCAGCGGTCGCCCGCGCCCAGCCGGCCATGGTGACCGCATCGCTGCGCCGCCAGGGCAGCAATGCCGCCGAGACCGGCAGCGATTTCTGGGCGCTGCTCAAGCGCCTGAATGTGCCGGTGCTGCCCAACACCGCCGGGTGCATGCGCCTGCAAGAGGCCATCACCACCGCGCAAATGGCGCGCGAGGTGTTCGAGACGCCCTGGATCAAGCTGGAGCTGATTGGCGACGACTACACCCTGCAACCCGACACCCTGAACCTGGTGGAGGCCGCCTCCATCCTGATCAAGGAAGGTTTTCAGGTGCTGCCCTACTGCACCGAGGACCTGGTGCTCTGCCAGCGCCTGGTCGATGTCGGCTGCCAGGCTGTCATGCCCTGGGCTGCGCCCATTGGCACCGGCCGTGGCCCCGTCAACCCGTATGCGATGCAGACCTTGCGCGAGCGCCTGGATGTGCCGCTGATCTGTGACGCGGGCCTGGGCTTACCCAGCCATGCCTGCCAGGTCATGGAATGGGGCTTTGACGGCGTGCTGCTCAACACGGCCGTCGCGCTGTCGCAAGACCCGGTTGCCATGGCCGGCGCCTTTGCCGATGCCACCGCCGCTGGCCACGCCGCCTTCCGCGCCGGCGCCATGCAGGCGCAGGACATGGCCCAACCCAGCACCCCGGTGCTGGGCACGCCGTTCTGGCACCAGAGCAACTAAAAGGCCATGTCCATGCACGCCACCACCACGGCCACCACCCCAGCCCAGATCGCACAGGCCATCACCGCTGCCCACCAGGCCGCCTTTGCCAGCTTTCCGCCCCAACCCACGCCTGCGCTGCCCGCAGAACGCCAGCACGATGCCGTCTACGCCGGCGCGTTGGCCGCTTGCAGCGCACTGGGCTTTATCGCTATCGATGCCGAATGTCTGGCCAGCGCCTGGAGCGCGCAGACCGCCCGCACCGGCCAGTTCGATCCCCAGGCCTGGCCCACGCAAGCCGCGGATTTTGGCCTGCTGACCAGCGGCGGGCCCGAGGCCTTTGCACCCTGCCCCCAGCGGCTGGGCCTCTATGCCGTGCTGCCAACGGCCGAATGGGTGGGCCGTCTGGCGCGCGCAGGCGTGCCGACGGTGCAGCTGCGCTTCAAATCCGACGATGCCCAGGCCATTGCTGCAGAGATCGCCGCTGCCGTGGCCGCCGTTGAAGGTACCGGCGCCCTGCTCTTTATCAACGACCACTGGCGCCAGGCGATTGCGGCGGGCAGCTATGGCGTGCACCTGGGCCAGGAAGACCTGGATGCGCTCGGCGCAGCAGAGCTGGCCGAGCTGCGTGCCAGCGGCGTGCGCCTGGGCGTCAGCACCCATGGCTATGCCGAGATGGTGCGCGCCAGCCAGGCGCAGCCCAGCTATATCGCGATGGGGGCGGTCTTCCCGACCACCTTGAAGAAAATGGCCACCGTCCCGCAAGGACTGGCCCGCCTGCAGCGCTACGCCGCCTTGACGCGCAGCTACCCCCAGGTCGCCATTGGCGGCATCTCGGCAGCGGAGTTTGCGCAGGTGCGCGAAAGCGGTGTTGGATCGATTGCCGTGGTGCGCGCCATCGTCAACGCGGACAAGCCCGAGGCCGCAGCCGCCGACTTGATGGCGCTGTTGGGCTAAGCGCGGCCCGCGCTACACCACATAAAGCAGCACGGCATCACGCCGCTGGGCCGCTGCCTGCCAGAAGCCGCGCAACGCGGCCTGCCGGCGCACCCACAGCCGCAGGGCTTCCAGATCGGGCGCGCTGCCATCTTGCGCCTTTTGCCAGGCATGCATGCGCTGCACCAGCTGGGCTGCGCTGATGGCGGCCAGCCGTTGCGCACTGTCCGTCACCAGGTCGGCCGGCCAGGCCCAGCACTGCTGGGCCAAGCTGCCCTCCACCGCCACACCGGCCTCAATCTCGGGCAGGCGTTGCATGTCTTGCTGCCACAGGCTGCCCTGGTCCAGCATCGCGAGCGGCCCGCCTTGCGCAGCACTGCGCTGCAGGTAGTCATCCATCGCCGATGGCTCGACCAGCAAGCCCCGCAGACCATGGCGCGGCAGCGCATAAAAAAGTCCTTGCACGCTCATACCGCCTCCCTGATCGCTGTTTTTAACTGCTGCAGATGCGCGCTGTTGTCCGGGTCACAGATCTGCACCAGCAGCAGCGCTTTTTTCAGGTAGCTGCGGCGGGCATCGGTCTGCCCATGCACCGCCAGAAATGCGGCAAACACCTCATAGGCCCGCGCTGCGGCCAGCGAGTAACCCCGGCAACTGCGCTGCTGTATGCGCAAGGCCTGCTGCACCAGGGGCTTGACCCGCGCGGGCTGGTGGCGGATGGCAAACGCGGCGTAGCCGGCCAGCATGACAGACACCGCCTCCGGATCGGGCATGCGCTGGCCTTGCTGGTCCAGCCGGTCAAAGCTGTCCAGGTACAGCGCCAGCCGCTGCCAGCATTGCAGCGCCTGCGCCGTCTCGCCCAGCGCTGCATGGCTGGCGGCCATGCGCTGCAACAGCGCACACAGTGCCAGGGCCTGGGCTGCAGCGTTGCCTCCGCTGCGCACATCGACCAGGGCCTGCGCTTGCGCATAGTGCTGCACAGCACGCTGGTGGTCGGCCTCCGCCTGGTATCCATCGCCCAGGCGTTCCAGCGCCTGGCGCCGCAGAGTGGCGGGCACAGCAGCCCCCTCGCGCGCGGCCAGCGCCAGCAAGGCCTGGCCATGCCCACGTTGGCGCGCCGTATCGCCCAGATGCTGGGCCATCTCCATCGCATGCAGGTGGTGCTGCGCCAGATCGGTCAGATCGCCGCTCTGGGCGGCCTGCAAGGCAATGGTCTGCTCACACAGTGCCAATGCCTGGGCCCAGTCCTGCGCTTGCATCAGCAGCGGGTACTGCCCTGGCTGCAGTGCAGGGGTGGCAGCGGCGCCGGGCGCCATCTTAGGCGAGCGCAGGCGCTGCAAGCAGGCTTGCGCCTGCTGCACCGGTTGCGCCAGCTCGGCAAAAGCCGCGCCCAGATGCACACCCATCTGCAGCTTTTTGCGAGCGGCATCGAGGTGTTCGGTTTGGTAGAAGGTCATCCCCTGCAGCAGATAGGCCATTGCCAAATGGGGATCGCTTTGCGGTTTGCGGCTGCGCTGGGCCAGGTACCTGACCAAGGTGTCCGCCTTGGCATGCGCGGTCTGCACATCCCGGTGTGCCAGCGCATCGCCAATATGCTTTTGCGCCATCTGGATGGCCAGCGACTTTTTGTCGGCCTGCAGGTCCACTACGGGCTGCGGCCTGGCGTCCGGCAAGACGGCTGCGGCTCCCAAGGCCTGGGCCACAGGGGCAAGCGCCGGCGCTGCGGCAGCCTGCGCGCTGGCTGCTGGCTGCGATGCCTGCGCATCGAGCTGGGACTGCGCAAAGGCGGACAGGCGCGAATCCATGTCTTCCTCGACCCGGAAGTAGTCGAACAGCCAAAAGCCGTCCCGCAGCAGCCAAAAGACCACCGGTCCCAGCAGGTAAGGCGCGTAGCGTGCAAGGGGGCCTCCCCATAGCCACAGCACCGCGCACAGCACGCTGATGCCCAGCTGCGCCACGGCGCTTGCATAGCGCCCCAGATAAAAGCGGTGAGCGCCCAGCCACCCCACCGCCAACAACAGGCCCAGAGCCCATCGTGGATTTTTTTCCCCCATCCCTCATCCCTTGTGCTTTGTTTGGTCTGCACTTTGCCGCCCAGGCATGCACCGCATTGGCGCTGCCCGAGGCGGCATATATCGCGGGAAGTATAGCAACCGCTACCGGCTGCGCCAGGTCAGCCAGCAGGCGCGGGGCTGCAGTTGGGAGCCGCTGCCGCTTTGGCAGCGAAGGGTTTTGGCAAGGAGTGTCGGGCCTGAAAATCAGGCCTGCGCGAGGGCGTTACAGAGGCCAGCCGCTGCGCTGCTGCCGCGCAATACCCGTTGGCAGCGGCCGGCAACGACCAGCTGCCGCCGGCATTGCCGTATCAAATATTTACCAAAACGGGGGCGCCGGTTTGGCGCTCGGGCTTGGTGCGGGCCGCTTGCATGACTTCATGCGCTGGCAGATGCTTCATGCGGTGGTCGCTCCAGACCTGGCGCCAGCGGCGTGCACCAGGCATGCCCTGGCGCAGGCCCAGCATATGGCGGGCAATGGCGTACCAGTGCGTCCCGTGCTCGGCAGCTTCACGCTCCATATAGCGCACCATCGCCTCTTCAACCGATTCGCGGCTGATGCCGCTGTTGGGCTCGGCGCCATAAAACTGGGCATCCCAGGTCGCGAGCCACCAGGGGTTGTGGTAGGCCTCGCGCCCCACCATCACCCCATCGACCTGTTCGAGCTGTGCCAGCACGGTGGCATCATCGGCAATGCCGCCATTGATCGCGATGGTCAGCTGCGGAAAGTCTTTTTTCAGCTGGGCCACGACGTCGTAGCGCAGCGGCGGAATCTCGCGGTTCTCCTTGGGCGACAAGCCCTTGAGCCAGGCATTGCGGGCATGCACGACAAACACCTCGCAACCCGCATCGGCCACCGTGCCGATGAAGTCACGCACAAAGCCATAGCTCTCGTTTTTGTCGATGCCAATGCGGTGCTTCACCGTCACGGGGATATCCACCACATCGCGCATGGCCTTGACACCATCGGCCACCAATTCCTTCTCATTCATCAGACAGGCGCCAAAGGCACCGCGCTGCACACGCTCACTGGGGCAGCCGCAGTTGAGGTTGACCTCGTCATAGCCCCAGTCCTGCGCCAGCTTGGCGCATTGGGCCAGGTCCGCAGGCTCACTGCCGCCCAGTTGCAAGGCCACCGGGTGCTCCTCTGCAGAAAAGCGCAAGTGCCGCGCCACATCCCCATGGATCAGCGCACCGGTCGTCACCATCTCGGTGTAGAGCAAGGTCTGGCGCGTGAGCAGACGGTGAAAATAGCGGCAATGGTGGTCGGTCCAGTCCATCATCGGCGCAACGGACATGCGCCAAGGGCTGTGGGGTAGAGATTCGGTCATGGTGGTAGCGCGGCCAAAGGCTGGCCCGAGAATGGGTGGCCTGCACAGGTGGTGGCAGCATAGGCAGGCAATCGGCTATTTTAAATCTTCCGAAAGAGGCTGCCGGCCAGCACGAAAAATGGCCTGCAGATGCCGCCTCGGTGCAAGGATGGATTGCCGGATTGAAACCACCAGCAATACCCTGTTTGACCTCGGAGGGTAAAAATCCAGGAGCGGCAAAAATCAGATAAAAATGATGCGGCCGTGCGCTCTCTTTGCATCGCTGTACCCACGGGCACAGGCACTGAGTCAGGCGCTCTCCTTTTGTGACCGCAACTGCCATGAAGAAGAAAACCCATTCCGAAGCCTTTCGCCGCCATTTGGTTCATGAAGCGCTCAACCGCACCCCATCCGGCGGATTCTCGGTACTGGAAAAACGCCATGGCCTGCGCTCGGGCACCCTGTTCGACTGGGTGGCAGAGTTTGGCACCGACCTGGCACCCACGGCCTTTACTGCGCAGCATGTCTGGATCGGCAACTCCGCCACCAATGCCCAAGAATTCAACCGCTATTTTGACTATGACCCCGGCTACTGGAGCATCGACGATGAGCGCCTGGCGCATAGCAGCGAGGATCTGACCGGTTGCCGCTTCTGCCAGGATATGGGCAGCCGCTATTTGTACGACGAGGACCTGCTGCTCGTCATCCACAAGCGCGCACCCATGCCCGTGGCAGGTCTCGTGGGCTTGGGCGCATTCCGCTCAGACACGGCAGTCGCTGCCGTCATGGAGGCCTGCTCTCGCCACCACCTCGCGTCGGCCAACGCCATGTTTGTCTATTCAGACCCGTCTTGGCAGGTGGCAGACCTGGACAAGCGCTACAACGGTTTGCACTATATGGGGCTGTTTGCCCGCTAAGCGAAGTACCAGCGCAGTGCCGCAGGTAGGCAAGGCGCCCTCTGCTTTGCCCCCGTGGTTTAGGCCAAGGACACGCTAGTAGTAGTTCCCCAGCAGTGACGCAACCTCAATCAGCACCAGCACCGCAAACATGCGGGCCAGGCCGCCCAGGTCGGAGGCAGGGCCCAGCATCTCATCGCGGCGCATGCCGTAGGGCCGGTTCATCGCCGATGCGGTGGGGATCAATGCCACGGCCAACCCAAACAGCAGGGTCTTGAGCCCAAAGAGCCAGGTCACCATGGGGGTGAACACGCTGGCAAACATGCGCGTGTAGAGCTCAAACCCGACCCAGCTCAGGCCATAGACGCTCAGGTAGACCATGACCAGCGACACCACGCAGGACAGCGCGGCCAAGGTGACGGAGGCATACATGCTGGCCACGACCAGGGGCAGCATCTCCGTGCGCACAGGGTCATAGCCATGTTGGCGCAGGCGCTCAAAATGCCCGTCCTCGCGCATCTTGGCAAGCGACGCGCCAGCGGGGATGGAGCAGCGCATGGCCACGAACAAGGCCGCCGTCAGCGGAATGAGCTCGAGCACCAGCACACGGATGACCATCTCGACAGCGACGCGCGAGAGGCCGTAGCTGGTGGCGGTGACAAAGACGATGCGCGCCACCACCAGGCATAGCAAGGCGGCCAGCGCGGTAAAGCCCAGCAGAATGGGCGCCGTGTCGACATACATGCGGCGCATCAGTCGCGCGCGGGTTTGCGGGCCGTAGCTGCTGGGCGACATCAGCATCACCAGCACGACGGCGCCCAGGTAGAAAATGCGCCACCAGGCCACCGCCCAGCGGCGCGCCGTGCGCCAGGTCCGGTGGGGCCATTGGGGTTGGAGCAGACTTGCCAGCATCAGCCGATCATAGGCGATAGACGCCAGCATGGGCAGTGTTCAGCAGAGGACCGAGCGCTGCTGCCACCCGCTGCCAGCGCGTCTCAAGACTTCTGGCGTGCCTTCCAGGCCTGCACCGCCTTCAAGGTCTGCTGCACATGCTCGAGCGGATCGCTGCCCTCGTGGGCATAGATCACCTTGCCGTCCGGTGCGATCACATAGGAGATGCGTGACGCAGTACCGGGCCGTGCGGCGGAGCCCGCGTCATAGGCCTGGATGGCCTTGGCATCGGGGTCGGAGGCCACGCTGAACTGGTCGCGGCAGGCTTCGCTGGAGAAGCGCTGCATCGTGGCAATGTCGTCATGCGAGATGCCGACGACCTGCGCGCCGGAGGCCGCAAAAGTGGGCGTGGCCTCGGCAAAGGCATGGGCCTCGATCGTGCAGCCCTGGCTGAAGGCCTTGGGGAAGAAGTACAGGACCACGGGGCCGCGCTTCAAGGCCTCGGCCATGTCAAAGCGCTGCACCTTGCCAGCCAATGCTGACTGCGTGCTGAACATCGGTGCCTGGGCACCAACGGCCAGCGCCGCCTGGCTGGGCAGGCTCACCAGGGCCGCGCAGCCCATCACCACCGAGGCCAAAGCCCCCACGAGTTTTGATTTCATAGTCGATCCTTCTGTTGTCATCCACCTACGCCTCCAGCCTGGGCCATAGGCGACAGATCCTGTTTTGTGCCTGCTGCTCATCGCTCCACACGACAGCCCCTAGAATATGCCACCTGGCGTGATGGCATGCATCATCACCCCTTTGACCGTTTATGCAACTACCTCCTTGGCCGACTCTGCAAAAGCCATGCGAAGGTGTCACTCTCAAGGAGACAACAAAATGATGAAACAGATTCTGCAGTGCGCCGCAGTGGCGCTCACGGTGGGGGCCGCTTCGGCTGCCATGGCACAGGGTGCGGGGGCAGACTACCCCGGCAGCAAGCCCGTCCGCATGGTCGTGCCCTTCCCGCCGGGCGGCGGCACCGACATCATCTCGCGCATCATTGCACAAAAGCTCAGCGAGCAAAACCACTGGACGGTGGTCGCTGACAACCGTGCCGGCGCGGGTGGCACCATCGGTATCAGCGAAGTGGCCAAGGCCCAGCCAACGGGCTATGACATCGTCATGGGCCAGAAGGACAACGTGGTGCTGGGCTACTACCTGTACAAGGGCCTGCCCTGGAACCCCGCCAAGGACCTGACCCCGATCGCCCATGTGGCCTACTCGCCGGTTATCATCGCCACCTCGGAAAACAGCAAGTTCAAGACCTTGAACGATGTGATCGCCGCCGCCAAGGCCGATCCCGGCAAGATCACCTATGGCTCGCCCGGCAATGGCACCAGCATCCATATCGCTGGCGTGCTGTTTGAGAAGGCGGCCGGCGTCAAGCTGACCCACGTGCCGTACAAGGGCTCCAACCCCGCCCTACTCGACACCCTGTCCGGCAATGTCGATCTGCTGGTGTCGTCCGTGCCCTCGGCCATTGGCCAGATCAAGGCTGGCAAGCTGCGTCCGCTGGCTGTTACTTCGGCCAAGCGCAGCAGCTCGCTGCCCGATGTGCCTACCGTTGCGGAACTGGGCATGAAGGGCTTTGATGTGAGCACCTGGTACGGCCTGTTTGGCCCCAAGAACCTGCCCGCGCCCATCGTCAGCAAGCTCAACACCGAGGTCAACAAACTGCTGGGCCAAAAGGAAGTGCAGGATTCCATCCTGGCCCAAGGCGCAGAGCCCCAGGCCATGTCCGTATCGGACTTTGACAAGTTCTTCCACAAGGACTTCCAGGACGCCAAGGCCATTGTTGAGGCCTCGGGCGCGACCATCCAGTAAGCCCCAGGGCTGGGATACGACAAGGGCACCTCGCAGGTGCCCTTTTTGTGGCCAGGCCAAAGGCCCGAATGGCTAATGGCGATGCCAGCCTTCAGGCGCCGTCTCCCTGGAAAGCCTCGCGGCGCAGGGTCACCACCAGCGTATCGCGGTGGCCCGGTTCCTCACCCACTGGTTGGATCGGTGTGCTCTCATGAATCATGCGGGCATCGTCGAGCAGCATCAGCGACCAGGGCTCGGTCAAGGTAAAGCGCAGGCCTTGCGGGCCCTGGGCATCAAACACCCGGGTCTCCCCGCCCTTGATGCCTTCGCGCGCGACCAGAAACACCGCCACCAGGTCCACGCCATCGCGGTGCGCGCCTTCGGGGGTGGGCCGGCCAATGCCCTCGGCCGTGTCGATGCGGAACTGGTGGGCCTCGGTGTACCAGGGTGCCTGCCCAGTGCTGGCAAACAGCGCCTGCGCCGTATACCCCAGCGCCCGCATGATCTGGCGCCAGGCGGGCAGCGCCTGGGTGCTGGCTGCGACGGGCTCAAACCAGCGCTGCATGCCGCCATGCAAGGCGTTGTATTCCACCGGCTGCCAGTGGGCGCGGTGCGTCACCGCCTGCACCTGGTCGTCCTGCACCACATAGCAGGAATGGCGGCGCTTGCGGTAGCGGCCACCGTCTTTCAGGTAGGCATCATGGGGCATGGCCTCCCAGTGGCTGCTGAGTGCTGCCAGCGCATCGGGTGGGCAGGCTGCCCACTGCGCCACGGCCGCAGGGCTGAGCACCGCATAGCCATAGGCGCGCAAGGTGCCGTCCACCTGGTCGGCATCACAATAAGGAGGAGGAAAGGACTGCATGTAAAACTCCGTCAAGCGGGCGAGCTTACGGCGGTCACAAAAGCATTGCGTGCTACACAACTTTGGGCAGCGCCGCAGCGCTGCCCGGTAGCCATCGCCTCAATGAAAACGGCAGCAAGCGGGGTGCCGCCGCAGACCTTACTGGCGCACCACCAACACGGGGATCAGGCTGTCGCTCAGCACGCGCTGGGTCACGCTGCCCAGCACCAGCTTTTCCAGGCCCTTGCGGCCATGCGATCCCATGACGATCAGGTCGGCCCCCGTGGTTTTGACGGCTTCCATCACGCCGTCGTGCACGGAGTGGCCCTCGCCCATGACGGTGTCCACAGGAATACCGGCCTGCTCCATCGCAGTTTTGACGGCATCCAAGGCAGTGTGCGCATCGGCAGTGGCGGCAGACAGGTACTGCGCCTGGCCATAGGCAAAATCGGCGCCCACGCCGGTGAAGGGATAGGGATCGATCACATACACCGCAGTGACCTGGCTGCCAAAGGCCTTGGCAAGACCGGCAGCCTTGTTGACGGCAAGCATGGAGGTGGCAGACCCATCGACCGGCACCAGAATATGTTTGAACATAGTGTCACTCCTTTTTGTTGTTGCATGCATAACTTACTCTAAAACGCAGGGCCCGGCAAACCTGGCAGGCCCAGCAGCACTGCCACCTATGCGGCAATTGCGAGCGGTTTGCGCTGCATCAACGATAGCACTGCGCCAGCCCGCGCCGCATAATGTTTGCTCCGCCCTGCTGGGCACTGACGCGCGTATTCGCTATGACAACATCCCTGCGTTCTCTTGGCCGATCCCCTCTGCAAGTCTCGCCGCTGTGCCTGGGCGGCAATGTGTTTGGCTGGACGGCTGACGAGGCCACCAGCTTTCGCCTACTCGATGCCTGGCTGGATGTCGGCATGAACTTTGTTGATACCGCTGACGTGTACTCGCGCTGGGCGCCTGGCCACAGCGGCGGCGAATCGGAGCGCGTGCTGGGCAAATGGCTGCGCAGCTCGGGCAAGCGTGCGCAGGTGGTGTTGGCCACCAAGGTCGGCAAGGACATGGGCGATGGCAAGGTCGGCCTGCGCCCGGAGTACATCCGCCAGGCGGTCGATGCCTCCTTGCAGCGCCTGCAGACCGATTACATCGACCTCTACCAATCGCATGACGACGACGCGCAGGTACCGCTGGCCGATGTGATGGGCACCTTTGGCGAGCTGATCGCCGAAGGCAAGGTGCGTGCTGTGGGCGCCAGCAACTACAGCGCAGCGCGTTTGGCCCAGGCGCTGCGGACCAGCGAGCAGCATGGCCTGGCGCGCTATGAGAGCCTGCAGCCGCTTTTCAACCTCTACGACCGTGCCGTGTTCGAGCAAGAGCTGCAGCCGCTGTGCGTTGCGCAGGGCGTGGGCGTCATCAATTTCTACAGCCTGGCTGCCGGCTTTTTGACCGGTAAGTACCGCAAGGCCGAGGACGCGAGCAAAAGCCCGCGCGGCGCCAAGACCACCCAGCTGTATCTGAACGACCGGGGCTTGCGCATTCTGGCCGCGCTCGAACAGGTGAGCAGCCGCACGGGCGCCCCGATGGGCGAGGTGGCCGTGGCCTGGGTCATGCGCCAGCCGGCCATTGCCTCGCCGATTGCCAGCGCCAGCAACCTCGAGCAGCTGCAGTCGCTGATCCGTGCCAGCCAGTTGCAGCTCGATGCCGAGGCGATGGCCACGCTCAACGCCGCCAGCGCCGAGGCTTGAGCGAAGGCAAGCGAAAAGCCTAGGCCAGCAGAGCCGGCAAAATCTGTGCCGAAGGCAGGCGCCAGCAGCGGTCGGCCACGCTGTCGAGTGCGGTCGGCTCGGGGTTGATGACCACCACATGGGCGCCGCCCCGGGCGGCGATATGGGCCAGTCCGGCCGCCGGGTAGACATGGCCGGAGGTGCCAATCACCAGCATCAGGTCACAGGCCTTGGCGGCATCTTGCGCCTGCTGCAGCTCGGCATGGGGCAAGGCCTCGCCAAACCAGACCACCGCCGGGCGCAGGTAGTTGCCGCAGCCAGGGCATTGCGGCGGCGCATCGCCTTCGGTAAAGCGGGCATCGCAACAGGGCTTGGGCGGCAGCAGCCAGCGGTTGTCCATCAGATTGCCATGCAGGCACAGCACTGGCGTACTGCCCGCACGCTGGTGCAGGCCATCGACGTTCTGCGTGACCAGGGTCATCCGGCCGGGGTGGCGCGCCTGCCATTGGGCCAGCGCCACATGGCCGGCATTGGGCATCACCTGGCGGACCAGATCACGGCGGTACTGGTACCAGTCCCAGACCCGCTGCGGATGGGCCAGAAAACCCGCCTCGCTGGCCATCTCCTCGGGGCTGAACTGCGCCCAGTAGCCCGTCTGCGCATCGCGGAAGGTCGGTACACCGGACTCCGCACTGGCCCCTGCCCCCGTCAGCACCAGCAGATGCCGCGCATTGTGCAAGCGCTGTCGCAGGCTGGCAATTTCTGTATCGGCAAGCGGCAGGGCTGCAGAGGTATCCAAGGGATCAAAAGACATAGAGGCGGCAGTGAAGAACAGGCGCTCAGCATACGACAAGGCTTGGGCGCCACCGCTCCAGTCCAGCATCGCCGTGCAGGGAGAGCTCTAGGCGATTTACATTCAGAAACGGTCATCACGATTTGGAGATGGACACGATGGTCGGGCCGAGCCCAGAATGGCTGACCCACGACGAGGAGACAAGAATGCAATTCATCCCCTATCTGAACTTTGATGGCGATTGCGCCGAAGCCATGGCCTTTTACGCCCAGCTGTTTGGCGGCCAGATCATGCACCAGATGCGCTTTAGCGACATGCCGCCTGGCGAAGGCATGCCACCGCTCCCGCCCGAGGCGCAATCCCGCCTGATGCATGCCCACCTGCAAGTGGGCAGCCAGGCGATCATGGCCTCGGACACCATGCCTGCGATGCCCGGCGCCAGCGCCGAGACCTGCGGCGGCGGCTATGCCAAACCCCAGGGCATGTGGGTCTCCATCGGTGTGGATTCCGCAGCCGATGGCGAGCGCATCTTCAACGGTCTGGCGGATGGTGGCCAGGTTGCGATGCCGTTTTCTGCCACCTTCTGGTCGCCCGGCTTTGGCATGGTCACCGACCGTTTTGGCACGCCCTGGATGGTGAATGTCCAAACGCAGCCCGCGGCCTGAGGCCCTCCCCATCCCACTGCCAGACCCGCAAAACGCACCAAGCCAGCCACCATGTCCGTACAGCCCCATCTCCACGATCTGGTGCTCAGCCGCCTGATCAACGCCCCCGCCGCCACCCTCTACCGCTGCTGGACCGAGCCTGCACTGCTGGCCCAATGGTTTGTGCCCAAACCCTGGACGATTGCCAGCGCCGACATCGATGTACGCGTGGGCGGCGGCAGCCAGATCGTCATGTGCGACCCGCAAGGCAACGAATACCCCAATGCCGGCGTGTACCTGGAGGTGGTGCCCGAGCGCAGGCTGGTGTTTACCGACGCCTATACCGCTGGCTGGGTGCCAAGCGCCAAACCCTTTATGACCGCCATCATCGAGTTTGAGCCCGATGGCGGCCAGACGCGCTACACCGCGACCGTGCGGCATTGGAGCGAAGAGAGCCGCAAGCAGCACGAGGCCATGGGCTTCCACACCGGTTGGGGTACGGCCACCGACCAGCTGGTCGCCCTGGCCGCCACGCTGTAGCAAAGGCTCGATCGCTGCGATGTAGCGCCCACGCATAACGGCGCCGTTGAGCGCCCAGGAGACCACCATGCCCTATGTCGATGGATTTGTACTGCCCGTGCCCCGCGCCAATCTCGATGCCTACCGCGCGATGGCCGAGGCCGCTGGCAAGGTCTGGATGGAGCACGGCGCGCTGCAGTACTGGGAGTGCGTAGGGGACGATGTGCCCGATGGCGAAGTCACCTCGTTTCCGATGGCGGTCAAGCTTCAGGCGGACGAGGTCGCCTGCTTTTCCTGGATCGTCTACACCTCGCGCGCCGAGCGCGACCGTATCAATGCTGCAGTGATGGCCGACCCGCGCCTGGCGGACCTGCAACCGGCCAATATGCCGTTTGATGCCAAGCGGATGATCTTTGGCGGATTCGCGCCGGTCGTGCAGTTGGGGACTTGACAAGGCCACCCGGGCCACCTGGACCACCTGGACCACCTAGGGCCACCTAGAGCCGCTGCGCCGCATTAGGCCACTACGCCGGCCACCTCCACATGTACCAGCAGCCCCTTCAGGGCCTCGCTCTTGCGCAATTGCAACTGGCCTTCGTAGCCTTGCACGATCTGCTGGGCAATCGACAGGCCCAGGCCCGTGCCGGCCACCGTTTCATCAAAACGCTGGCCCCGCGCGCCAGCCGCCTGCATTTGCGCGGCCGTCATGCCCGGGCCATCGTCTTCCACCTGCAGCACCAGGCCTTGGCTGGCACTGCGCTGCACCGTCAGCCGCACCTGCGAGGCGGCCCATTTGCCCGCGTTGTCCAGCAGATTGCCCAGCAGCTCTTCCAGATCGGCGCGCTCGCCCCGCCACCACAGCGGGCTAGCCTCCTCCACCAGCTGCCAGTCCAGGTCGCTGGCCTGGTGCAGTTGGCGCAGCATCGCCAGCATCTGCCGCGCGCAGGCCAGCACATCCACAGGCAGGCCGGCGCTTGGGCCGTGCACCAAGGTGGCATCGCTGAAGGTGCGGGCCTGGTAGCGGTCAATCAGCCGTGCCATCGCCGTGGTCTGCTGCAGCACCAGGTCCGCCGGCAGGGCTACCCCACTGCCGGCATGGGCCATCAGCAGCGACAAGGGTTTTTTCAGCGCATGGTTCAGGTCGGCCGCGTGCGAGCGTGAGCGTTCCACCACCTGGGTATTGCGCGCCAGCAAGGCGGCCAGCTCCTGCTGCAAGGGCTGCAGGTCAGCGCCCAGCGGCAGCTGGGCAATCTGCTCGGTGGCGGGCGCCGCGCCGGGCAGCGGCTTGCCCAGGCCGGCAATCACATCGACCAGGCGCTTGAGCGGCGCCAGGCCCACGCGCAGCTGCAGCCAGACCAGCGCGCCAATCAACAAGAGCAGCATGGCGCCGGTGATCCAGAGAATCTGGTCAATGCGGCGCAGGCTGGCTATCAGCGGCTGAGCCGGGCCAAAGACCTGCAGGTGCATCGGCGCGGCACCCGCTGCCAGCTGCAGCGAAAAATGCTGCACCCACAGCGCCTCCTGCTGCGGGCCCAGGGCCTGCTGCAAGCGCTCGTTGCCCCAGAGCCCTGCCCGCTTTACCACCAGGTCGGGCTGGTCCCACAGCGAGCGCGAACGCGCCAACACGACCGGCGCAGCAGCCGTGCGCAGTTGCGCAGGCGCCTGGCCCTGCAGCTGCCAGTACCAGCCCGAGAAAATGGCGCTGAACTCGTCGCTGCCGCCGGCTGCCTCCTGCACCCGGCCATCGGGCAGCAGCGCCAGGCGCGCGTGGATGCGCTCGGATTTTTCCTCCAGGCTGCGCGACATGCTGCCCAGCAAGCTGGCATGCACCTCGTAACGCAGCCACCAGCCGCCCAGCCCCATCACCAGCAAACTGGGCACGATGACCAAGGCGGCCATGCGCGCAGCCAGCGACCAGCGCCGCGCAGGTGAGCGCCGCGCGGGCGGGCTCTCGTGGGCAGATCTGGGGGACAAGGCCATGGTGCGGCGGGGCTTCAGCAACAGCTAGCTGGGCGCGTTCAGCCGAAAACCCTGGCCGCGCTCGGTCACCAGCAGATCGGACTGGCGCAGCTTGCGCCGTATGCGGCCGATCAGCACATCAAGCGTGTTGGAGTCCGGGTCCAGATCGCGGGCATAGACATGCTCGCTGATCTCGGTGCGCGTGAGCACGCGGTTGGGGTGGTGTATCAAATAGGCCAGAATCTTGTGCTCCTGCGCCGTCAGCTGCAGCCCCTGGCCATCCTGCAAAAAGCGGCCGGCCGTTACGTCGTATTCCAGGCAGCCCGCGCGCAGCACCGTGGCCGCACTGCCGGCGCTGCGGCGCAGCATGGCGCGCAGGCGCAGCACCACCTCGTCGAGCATAAAGGGCTTGGTCAGGTAGTCATCGGCCCCCGCGCCAAAGCCGGCCACCTTGTCGCTCCAGCGGTTGCGCGCCGTCAGGATCAGCACCGGCCACTGGCAACCCGCCTCGCGCCAATCGCGCAACACCGTCAGCCCATCGCGCTGGGGCAGACCCAGGTCCAGCACGGCCGCGTCGTAGGGCTCGGTGCTGCCCGCAAACGATGCGGCATCGCCATCGGCCTCCACATCGACCGAAAACCCGGCACGCACCAGCGCCTGCTCCATTTGCGCGGCCAGCTCGGCATCGTCTTCCACCACCAGGATTCGCATCTGCGCTCAGTCCTCCAGCTTTTGTTGGATCACCTGCAAGCTGCGCGCATCGACCTTGAGCTCCAAGGTGCTGCCATTGCTCTGCAGCAACTCGATCTCGTAATAAGAGGCCTGGATCTCGTCGTGCTCCAGTTCCACCTCCAGCACCTGGCCCGAGAACCGGGGTGCCAGTGCCTGCAGAACCTCGTCCACGCGCTTGAGCGGCGCGGGGTTGCGGGCCTTGGCCGGGGCCATTGGCAGCACCGCACCCGTGGCCGCATCCATCACCAGCTTGCGGTAGCCCTGCTGGTCTGCGCTGAGCTTGATTTCATAGACGCCCCGGCCCTGGCTGTCGCGCTCAAACTCCACATCGGTGATGCGGCTCGCGTGCTGCTGCGCCAGCTTGGCCAGGTACTGCGCCAGCTCCCGCATGCCCAGCGCCTGCGAGCGGTCCTTGGCCACGCGCTGCACAGTCTGGCCACTGGCCGCATCGATCAGCAGCTCCTGCTTGAGGCCCTGGCTGTCCACCAGCTTGATCTCGTAGCGCAGCTCGCCCTTGGGGCCGCGCTTGGTCTCGACATCCACCACACGGCCGGCCTGGCTGGCGGCAATGTCGCTCAGGATGGCCGACAAGGGCTTGTACTGGCCAGTGGCCACCGCCGCACGCACGGCGTCATGCTCGGCCGCCTGGCTGACGCCGCCCAGCAGCAAACTGCAGGCCAGAGGCCAGGCAGCGATGCGAGAAATGCGGGGGGGAATTTGCGCCATGGCAGGCATTATGACAAGCGCGACTAAACAGACCATGAACGAACACTTCACACTGCGTTTAGGCAAGGTTTTCAATACTTCAGTCCATGACGAATCAGCCAGCTGCTGGTTTGCATGCCACATCATTGAAGGGATTGAACCATGAAGAAGACCACCATCGCCTGGATCCTGGGTGCCGCCGGCCTCGCTGCCAGCCTGCCATTTGCTGCCCAGGCCTACAACGCCCAGGAAGTGCTCAACAGCATCAGCGCCAGCGGCCTGGTCGCTCCGCAAGACCTGGAAAAGCAATACGGCTACTGGACCGCCAAGGCCACCCAGCCAGACGGCAGCCGCGCCTATGTGCTGGTGAGCGATGCCGACGGCAGCCTGCTGGCCCTGCGCAAGGCCGAGCTGGGCAGCACCTACCCCGGCGCCAGCCAGGTTGCTGCCAAGCTGCAAGCCATGGGTTACGGCCAGATCAAGGAAGTGGAGTTTGACGACGGCTTCTGGGAAGCCAAGGTGCGCGGCGCCAATGGCGTTAAGCAAAAGCTGGTGCTGCACCCGGTAAGCCTGGATGTGCTGTCCCAACCCGGCCAGCCTGCCCCTACCCCGGGCGCCGGTGCGGGCAGCGCCATTTTGAGCGCAGCGCAAATCCAGCAGCTGCTGACCCAGGCGGGCTACACCCACATCCATGACCTGGAGCTCGATGACGGTATCTGGGAAGCCGATGCGATCAATGCCCAGGGTTTCCGCGTCGATCTGAAGATCCACCCCGAAACCGGTGCGGTGCTGCGCGAGAAACTGGACGACTAAGTCGATTGGGCCAAAAGCAAAAGGCTGAGCCCGATGGGGTTCAGCCTTTTTTTGGGTGCAGCGCCTGGGACGCTTGCCAGTGGGAAGGGTTTGTTAACCAGCCTTGGCAGGCGTGCGCTGGCGCAGCGCCTCATACAGGCAAACGCCGCTGGCCACCGACACATTGAGGCTGGACACGGCCCCCATCATCGGGATGCCGATCAGCTCATCGCAGGTCTTGCGGGTGAGCTGGCGCATGCCATCGCCTTCGGCGCCCAGCACCAGGGCCACGGGGCCCTTGAGGTCCACCTGGTACAAGGTGTTGGGGGCGTCATCGCTGGTGCCGATAATCCAGACATTGCGCTCCTTGAGCTCTTTCAAGGTACGCGCCAGGTTGGTCACCATGAAGTATGGCACCGTCTCGGCAGCGCCACTGGCCACCTTGGCTACGGTGGCATTGATGCCGACTGCATGGTCCTTGGGCGCAATCACCGCATGGGCGCCGGCACCATCGGCCACGCGCAGGCAGGCACCCAGGTTGTGCGGATCGGTCACGCCGTCGAGCACCAGCAGCAGTGGCGAGGTGACGCCGGCTTCTTCCAGGTCGTCAAGCAGCTCATCCAGGGTGCGGGTGTCCTTGATCTCTTCAACACGGGCAGCCACGCCCTGGTGGCCGTGCGAGCCGGCCAGCTTGGCGATGCGCGGTGCATCTGCCTCGATCAGCCGCACCCCCGCCTCTTTGGCGCGCTCCAGAAATTGGCGCATGCGCGCATCGCGGCGCGTGGACTCGAAATAGACTTCGATGATCGATTTGGGCGCAATCTTCATGCGCACACCAACGGCATGGAAGCCGAACAACACTTTGGGGGATGACATAGGGCAGCATTATCGCTGCTTGCCCATACCCCGGGGGCGCAGCGACAATCCACCGCAAGGGCGACCAGCCGCGCCTTCGCAAAACGGCTCACTCTGCCACGCTCCCAGCCCATGACCTCTACCCCCTCCACTGCCTTTGCGGTCCACCATCTCGATGTGCATGGCAGCGCTGATGCCCAGCCGGTGCCCGAGCCCCATTTGCAGCCCTTGCAGTTTCTGCAGCACCTGTACCGGGTCGCCGTGCGCGATGCACTGCCGCTGGAAGGCCTGCGCAAGCATTTGCCGGCGGTGCCCAAGGGCCGCACCCTGGTGATTGGGGCGGGCAAGGCCGGCGCGGCAATGGCACAGGCCATGGAACAGCTCTGGCCTTTGGAGGCGCCGCTGTCGGGCCTGGTCGTCACGCGCTATGGGCATGTTCCGCCGCGCCCGCTGGGCCTGGCCCAGCGCATCGAGGTGGTGGAAGCGGCCCACCCCGTGCCCGATGCCGCCGGCCTGCAAGCGGCCGAGCGCATGCTGGCCTTGACCGAAGGGCTCAGCGCCGATGACCTGGTGATTTGCCTGATCTCGGGCGGCGGCTCGGCGCTGCTCACCTTGCCGGCCGAGGGCCTGACCCTGGCCGACAAGCAGCGCATCAACCGCGAGCTGCTCGAGAGCGGCGCCCACATCGGCGAGATGAACTGCGTGCGCAAGCATCTCTCTCGCATCAAGGGCGGGCGCCTGGGTGCCGCCTGCCATCCGGCGCAGGTGGTCAGCCTGCTGATCAGCGATGTACCCGGTGATTCGCCGGCCATCATCGCCAGCGGTCCGACGGTGCCAGACCCCAGCACTTGCGCCGATGCGCTGGCAATCCTGGAGCGCTATGCGATTGCGGTACCCGAGCCCGTGCGCGAGGCGCTGCGCAGCGGCTTGCTGGAAACCCCCAAGCCCGGCGACCCACGCTTTGCCGGCCACCAGGTGCAGCTGATTGCCACTCCGCAGCAGTCCTTGCAGGCAGCGGCCGCTGCCGCGCGCGATGCCGGCATCGCCTGCCATGTGCTCAGCGACGAGATGGAGGGCGAATCCCGCGAAGTGGCCAAGGTGCATGCCGCGCTGGCCCGTGCTGTGGCCCTGCATGGCCAGCCTTTTGCCCGGCCCTGCGTGATTCTGTCTGGCGGTGAGACCACGGTGACGCTGCGCAAACCGGCCGAAGGCACCGCGCGGGGCCGGGGCGGCCGTGCCGGCGAGTTCTGCCTGGGGCTGGCCCAGGCACTGCAGGCCGTGCCCGGTGTATGGGCGCTGGCGGCCGATACCGATGGCATTGATGGGGTGGAAGACAATGCCGGCGCGGTGGTGACACCGGACACGCTGGCCCGGGCCGCCGCGCTGCAGCTCAAACCTGCTGCCTATCAGGACCGCAATGACAGCTATGGCTTTTTTGGCCCGCTGGGCGATCTGGTGGTGACCGGCCCGACCCACACCAATGTGAATGATTTTCGGGCGCTGCTGATTCTGCAGCCGATGGATGCGCCCATGAAAAAAGCGGCCAGCTCAGGCTGACCGCTTGCTGACCGCTTCGTCGTGGTTGACCTGGCTCAGCGGCTGCCAAAACGCCCACGGCAACCGCGCGTGACCCAGATGCGGCGCGCGCGGTCGTCATAACCCCAGGTATAGCCTTCGCGGCAGCTGTCGCTGGACAACTGCTCCAGCAGCACCGGGCGGCCCCAGCGCGCATTCCAGTCGCAGCTGTTGTCGCGGCGGTCGTCGCTGCTGCAGGTCAGCTCCCGGCCCTGGCCATAGCCAGGATTGGGCCGGCCGCCGCCGTAGCCGCCACCGTAACCGCTGCTGATGGCGAAATCGGCACGGCAGCCCCGGCTGACCCAGACAGAATCACCGCTTTGGCCCCAGCTGCGGCCCTCGTCGCAACGCGCGTCGGAGAGCTGGCGGGCAACCTCGACCCGGGCACCACGCGGAATGGCGCATTCACGCATGCGGCCGTCATTGCTCTCGCAGCGCACCAGCTGGTTGCTGCCGCCACCGCCCCAGCCACCGCCACCTCGGCTATCGGCAAAGCGGGCGCGGCAACCGTCGGTCACCCAGACCACACCGCCTCCGCGGTGGCCCCAGCTGCGGCCTTCGACGCAAGAGGCGCTCGACAAGGTTTCGCTCACGACCGGGTCACGAAACGGCGTGCGGCACTCACGCGTGCGTCCATCCTGGCTCTCGCAGGTCACTTCGCCATCGCGCCCATACTGGGCCTGCGCGGCGGGGGCGATGGCCACCAAAGCCAGTGCCAGTGCGCCCAGCGCAGCGCCGCTCCATGTTGTTTTCGCCATTGCTCTCTCCTCGTTATGGTCTTCGATGGGGGCCAAGGTTAACCCGAAATGGCCGCTGGTTTTGTAAGCAAAGTCAGCAAAAAAGGCGAGCCGTAGCTCGCCCGGGTCATGGCGGGTTGCCACCCAACGATGCTCAGGGCATCACTGGCGGAATATAGGCCAGGGTCTGGCCCAGGAACCACAGCAGGAACAGCACCACCGGGATGTGCACCAGCAGCTGCACAAAGGTGAAGCCGATCAGGTCGCGCGCCTTCAGACCCAGCACCCCCAACAGCGGCAGCATGTAGAACGGGTTGATCAGATTGGGCAGTGCCTCAGCCGCGTTGTAGATCTGCACAGCCCAGCCCAGGTGGTACTGCAGGTCGTTGGCCACCTGCATCACATACGGCGCCTCGATGATCCACTTGCCGCCGCCCGACGGGATGAAGAAGCCCAGAATGGCCGAGTACACGCCCATCAGCAGCGCATAGGTGTCATGCGTGGCGATCTGGGTGAAAAAGGTCGAGATATAGTGCGCAATCGTGTGGCCATCAACGCCCTTGACCTCGGTCATGATCGCGGCGATCGAGCCGTAGAGCGGAAACTGGATCAGCACACCGGTGGTGGTGGGCACGGCGCGTGCCACCGCATCCAGAAAGCTGCGCGGGCGCCAGTGCAGCAAGGCCCCGACCATCAGAAAAATCAGGTTGTAGGTGTTGAGGCCCGAGATCGCCTGGATCGCCGGCTTGCTGGAGAACTCTTCGACCATCCAGCCGACTGCCAGCAGCACCAGAAAAATGATCAGCAGCGGGCTGTGCTCCAGCCATTCACCGGGGCGCGTGGGCTTGGTCACCGGTTGCGCTTCGGCGCTGATGTCCACCTGGCAGGCGGCCGCATCCTTGGCGTTGGCTGCGCCCGGCGCCGTCACATAGGCAATCAGCAGCGAGATCAGCACCAGGGCCAGCAGCATCACGCCCGATTGCCACAGGAAAATCGTCTCGGTGAAAGGAATCACACCAGTGATCGCCAGGATCGACGGCGGCAGGCTGGCCGGGTTGGCCTGCAGCTGCGCGGCCGATGAGGAAATGCCCAGCGCCCAGACAGCGCCCAGGCCCAGGTAGGCCGCAGCGCCGGCTGCGCGGTAGTCCATTTTCAGGTCGGTGCGGCGGGCCAGCGCCTTGACCAGCAGGCCACCAAACACCAGGCTCAGACCCCAGTTGAGCAGCGAGGCCACCATCGAGATCAGTGCCACCCAGGCCACCGCACTGCGGCCATTGCCCGGCACCTTGGCCAGCGCTTCAATCAGGCGCGATGCGGGCTTGGAGCTGGCCACCACATAGCCGCCAATCACCACAAAGGCCATCTGCATCGTGAACGGGATCAGGCTCCAAAAACCCTTGCCAAAGGCCTTGCTGGTCTCTTGCACCGGCACGCCAATGGCCAGCGCCGCTGCCACCACAATCGCAATCCCCACCACGGCAAACACCCAGGAATCGGGAAACCACTTCTCGGCCCAGGCCGCACACCGCATCGCAAACCGCGCCGAGCGGCTCTCTTCCAATTGCACCGACATAGTCACCTTTCTGTCTCGCGTTAATTTCAAAGCGCGGCGATCTTCTCATGCGGGAAGGTCAATTTCGTTAAGTGCGACTACGTACCGCCATGCGAAATGGTCAGAGCGGCGAAGTGCTGGCTGCTGTGCGGACGCAAAAAAGCCCCCTGCACTGCAGGAGGCTCGTTGGGGATTGCGAAACCGCTTAAGCCGCTATCAGACCCGCTCGGCCACCCAGGCTTGAACGCCCGCCAGCGCTTGCGCGAGGCCCGCTGGATTGGTGCCGCCAGCCATCGCCATGTCAGGCTTGCCGCCGCCCTTGCCACCCACTTGCTGGGCGACAAAGTTCACCAGTTCACCGGCCTTGACCTTGCCAATGCTGTCCTTGGTCACGCCTGCGGCCAGCTGTACCTTGTCGCCGTCTACAGCCGCCAACACGATGGCAGCGGTGCCCAGCTTGTCCTTGAGCTTGTCCATGGTGTCGCGCAGCGCTTTCGCATCGGCGCCATCCAGGGTGGCCGCCAGCACCTTGATGCCCTTGACGTCCACCGCTTGGCCGGCCAGCTCGTCGCCCTGGCTCGACGCCAGCTTGCCCTTGAGCTGGGCCAGTTCCTTCTCCAGCGCCTTGATCTGGTCGAGCGCGCCACCGATGCGGTGGTTGAGCTCGGCCACTGGGGCCTTCAAGGTCGAAGCGGCTTCGTCCACCGTTGATTCGAGCGACTGCAGATAAGCCAGCGCGTTCTCGCCGGTCACCGCCTCAATACGGCGCACGCCCGCAGCCACGCCGCCTTCGGCGACGACCTTGAACAGGCCGATATCGCCGGTGCGCTGCACATGGGTGCCGCCGCAGAGTTCACGGCTTGAGCCGATGTCCAGCACGCGCACGGTCTCGCCGTACTTTTCGCCAAACAGCATCATTGCGCCGGTCTTTTGTGCGCTCTCGATGTCCATCACGCGCGCGCCGGTTTCGGTGTTCGCCAGGATCTCGGCATTCACGCGCTTTTCGATCTCGCGCTTTTGCGCGTCGGTCACGGGGCTGTTGTGGGCAAAGTCAAAACGGGTGCGTTCCGCATTGACCAGGCTGCCCTTTTGCTGCACATGGTCGCCCAGCACTTCCCGCAGTGCCTTGTGCATGATGTGGGTGACCGAGTGGTTGCGCATGGTGGCGGCGCGCAAGGCGGTATCCACCTCGGCTTGCACCGCATCGCCCACCTTGAGGCTGCCCGCAGCGAGCTGGCCATGGTGGCCGAACACATCGGCCTTGATCTTCAAGGTGTCTTCCACGACAAAGCGGTTGGCACCGGTCGAGATCACACCCTGGTCGCCCACCTGGCCACCCGATTCGGCGTAGAACGGCGTGGTGTCCAGCACGACCACGGCGGTCTGGCCGGCGTTGATCGCGTTGACGCTGCTGCCATCGACATACAGCGCCACGACCTTGGCGGCCTCGCTCAGCTGCGTGTAGCCGGTGAAGGCATTGGCCGCGCCGGTGTATTCCAGTGCGCGGTCCATCTTGAACTTGCCTGCGGCGCGGGCCTGGCTCTTTTGCTGCTCCATCGCGGCATGAAAGCCTGCCTCGTCCACGCTCAGGCCGCGTTCGCGCGCCACGTCGTTGGACAAGTCCAGCGGGAAGCCGTAGGTGTCGTGCAGCTTGAAGGCCACATCACCGGGCAGCACCTTGGCGCCGCCGGCTAGCGCGCTGTCCAGAATGTCCATCCCGTTGGCCAGGGTCTCGAAGAAGCGCTCTTCCTCGACCTTGAGCACCTCGGTGATGCGCGCTTCCTGCTCGCGGATCTTGGGGTAGGCATCGCCCATCACGGCGACCAGGTCCTTGACCAGCTTGTGGAAGAACGGCGTCTTCTGGCCCAGCTTGTAGCCGTGGCGGATAGCGCGGCGGATGATGCGGCGCTGCACATAGCCCCGGCCTTCGTTCGACGGGATCACGCCATCGGCCACCAGGAAGGCGGTCGCGCGGATGTGGTCGGCGATGACCTTCAGCGATGGGGTTTCCAGGTCGTCGATATGGGTCTCGCGTGCAGCGGCCTTGATCAGCGCCTGGAACAGGTCGATCTCGTAGTTGCTGTGCACATGCTGCAAGATGGCAGCCAGGCGTTCCAGGCCCATGCCGGTATCGACGCAGGGGGCTGGCAGCGGCTTGACCGAGCCGTCTTCGGCCATGTCGAACTGCATGAACACGTTGTTCCAGATTTCGATGAAACGGTCACCGTCTTCATCGGGCGAGCCTGGAGGGCCGCCGGCAATGTGCGGGCCGTGGTCATAGAAGATCTCCGAGCAAGGGCCGCAAGGGCCGGTGTCGGCCATCATCCAGAAGTTGTCGCTCTTGTAGCGGCCGCCCTTGTTGTCGCCAATACGGATCACGCGCTCTGGGGGCAGGCCGATCTCCTTGGTCCAGATGTCGTAGGCCTCGTCGTCCTCTTCATAGACGGTGGCCAGCAGCTTCTCGGCCGGCAGCTTGTAGACCTCGGTCAGCAGCTCCCAGGCCCACTTGAGCGATTCGCGCTTGAAGTAGTCGCCAAAGGACCAGTTGCCCAGCATCTCGAAGAAGGTGTGGTGGCGCGCGGTGTAGCCCACGTTTTCCAGGTCGTTGTGCTTGCCGCCCGCACGCAGGCAAGTCTGCACGCTGGTCGCCCGGGTGTAGGGGCGCTTGTCGGTGCCCAGGAACACATCCTTGAACTGCACCATGCCGGAGTTGGTGAACATCAGCGTCGGATCGTTGCCCGGCACCAGCGGGCTGGACGGAACAATGGTGTGCCCCTTGGACGCGAAAAAGTCCAAGAAGGTCTTGCGGATCTCAGCGACGGAAAAAGTGGGTGTACTCATGGTGTGATGCAGTGGTGGCGCCTGTCCGGCTTCCCCTGAAGCGGTGCGGGCGCGAATCTTCCATTATAGGGTTTGGGCTGAACTACAGCGCCTGGGGAGCCCGAGCAAGGCAGCCTGAGGCGGGATACGCGTTTTGGCGGCCTTACTGGGGCACGGGCAGTGGCGCCGCCTTGCGCTTGCCTTCCAGCTCCTTCATGCGCTTTTCATGGGCTTCGAGCTTGCGCTGCGCGGCCTCCTGCTTGGCGTCGTATTCCTCTTGCGCGGCACTGATGTTGTCGGGGCGCTCTTCGTTGTGGCGCTGCTGGGTGCGCTGCTTGCTATCCAACTTGCCGGCCTGGCTGGTGGCGCGGCGGGCGGCATCCTGCTCGCGGCGCTGCTGCTGCTCGGCAATGCTCTCGGCATTGCGCTTGGGCGCATGGCTGCTGCGCTGGGCCGCCTGCTCGTCGTGCTCTTTCTGGCGCTGCTCCAGATCGGGCTGGTTCAGGGCACCTCCATCCAGTGTGGGGTGCTTGCGCTCAAAATCGCTTTGCTTGTTGGCGCGGGCATCGCGCTGGTTGGCGGTTTTCTCGTCGCGTTCCTGCGCATTGATGGCCAGCTCGCGCTGGCGCAGCGCGCGCTCTTCGGTGTTGTACTGGCGGCGCACCTTCTGCAGGCAGTCGGTCACCGCAAAGTGCTGGTAGCAGATCTTTTCGTTGTTGGCCAGGCGCGCTTCGCTGTCCTTGCGCTCCAGCGTGATCTGGGCACGCGCCTGCGTGCGCTCCTGCGCATTCGAGGTTTTGCCGGAGGCCGCATGGGCCAGGCTGGTGGCAGCCAGCAGCACCAGCACGGTGACAGTGTTCAAACGAGGCATAGGGCCCTCTCTTCTCAGGTCAGCGCGGTATCAACCACGCGTCGCTCCAGCGACAAATACTCCTGCGACTGCATCTCGTTGAGGCGCGAGACGGTGCGCGGAAACTCATGGGACAGCGGCCCTTCGGTGTAGAGCTGCTCGGGCGGCACCGCAGCCGACATGATGAGCTTGACCCGGCGGTCATAGAGCACATCGACCAGCCAGGTAAAGCGGCGGGCGGGCGAGGCCATGTTGACGAACATCTGCGGCACATTGGACAGCAGCACGGTGTGGAACTGGGTCGCCAGCTCCAGGTAGTCGTTCTGCGAGCGCGGGTTGACGCAGAGCTCATGGAAATCGAACCAGATCACACCACCCGCACGGCGGCGCGGCTTGAGCTCGCGCGATTCGATCTTGAACACCGGCTTCTCATCGGGCACCTCGGCCAACTGGCCAAAGGTCTGCTCCATCGCTGCATCGGCCTGCGGGCCCAGCGGGCAGTGGTAGAGCTGGGCCAGCTCCAGCGCGCGGCGGCGGTAGTCGGTGCCGTTGTCGACATTGATCACATCCATGCGCGCGTTGAGCAGGTCGATGGCCGGCAGAATGCGGTCGCGGTGCAGGCCATCGGGGTAGAGGCCGTCGGGCGTGAAGTTGGAGGTGGTGACAAAGCCCACGCCGTTGTTGAACAGCGCCAGCAGCAGGCGGTAGAGGATCATCGCATCGGTGATGTCCGCCACATGGAACTCGTCAAAGCAGATGAGCTTGTACTTCTTGGCGATCTTGGCGCCCAGCACATCGAGCGGGTCCTGCGTACCCTTGAGCAAGGTCAGCTCGCGCTGCACCTCGCGCATGAACTCATGGAAATGCAAACGCACCTTGCGGCGCAGCGGCACGGCGTTGAAGAAGCAATCCATGATGAAGCTCTTGCCGCGCCCCACCCCGCCATACATGTACACCCCGCGCGGGATGTCGGGGTGGTTGATCAGCTTCTTGATCGGGTTGGAGCGCTTGTTCTTGTACTGCTCCCACTCATCGGCACAGCGCTGCAAGGCGTCCACCGCACGCATCTGTGCAGGATCACTCTGAAAACCCTTGGCCTTGAGTTCGGCCTCGTATGCATCTCTTACCGCTGTACCCATGGGTGTCTCAATCTCTTGTTGCTATAAATGACATAGCCTCTGGCGCAGAACCAATCTGCACCAGAGGCCATTTTCGCCTAAAACTTCAGGATCAGAAGTTCAGGGTGCGCTTGTCCACGGCCAGTGCCGCTTCCTTGGTCGATTCCGACAGCGATGGGTGGGCGTGGCAGATACGGGCGATGTCTTCGCTCGATGCCTTGAACTCCATCGCCACCACGGCTTCGGAGATCAGCTCCGAGACCATGGGGCCGACCATGTGCACGCCCAGGATTTCGTCGGTCGTGGCGTCCGCCAGGAACTTGACCATACCGGTGGTGTCACCCAGTGCACGTGCGCGGCCGTTGGCCAGGAACGGGAAGGTGCCTGCCTTGTAAGCCACGCCATCGGCCTTGAGCTGCTGCTCGGTGCGGCCCACCCATGCCACTTCGGGGCTGGTGTAGATCACCGATGGCAGGGTGGCGAAGTTCACATGGCCGTGTTGGCCGGCAATGCGCTCGGCCACGGCAACGCCCTCTTCCTCAGCCTTGTGGGCCAGCATTGGGCCGCGCACCACATCGCCCACGGCCCAGACGCCAGGCAGGTTGGTCTTGCAGTTCTCGTCCACGACGATGGCACCACGCTCGTCCAGGGCCAGGCCCACGGCTTCGGGGTTCAGGCCGATGGTGTTGGCGACACGGCCGATGGACACGATCAGGCGGTCCACATCCAGCTGCTGGGCTTCGCCCTTGGCATTGGTGTAGCTGATCTGCACGCCCTTCTTGTCGGCCTTGATGTCGCCCACCTTCACGCCCAGCTCGATCTTCAGACCTTGCTTGTCGAAGGACTTCTTGGCTTCCTTGGCGATTTGCTCGTCCACGGCGGGCAGGAACTTGTCCATGCCTTCGAGCACGGTCACTTCGGTGCCCAGACGGCGCCAGACCGAGCCCATTTCCAGGCCGATCACGCCAGCGCCGATCAGCGCCAGCTTCTTGGGCACGGCGCCCAGGCGCAGTGCGCCGTCGTTGGAGAGAATCTTGTCCTCGTCGAAAGGCACGCCGGGCAGTGCGCGGGCATTGGAGCCGGTGGCCACAATGATCTGCTTGCCGGTGATGGATTCTTCTTCCTTGCCCGCGACCTTGATTTCGTAACCGCCATCAGCGGCCTTCACGAAGGAGCCACGGCCGTGGAAGAAAGTGACCTTGTTCTTCTTGAACAGGTACTGGATGCCGTCGTTGTTTTGCTTGACGACAGTGTCCTTGCGGGCAATCATCTTGGCCACATCCATCGTGACCTTGCCAGTCGAGATGCCGTGGTCGGCAAAGTGCAGGTTGGCGTGCTCGAAATGCTCGGACGACTGCAGCAGGGCCTTCGAGGGAATGCAACCCACGTTGGTGCAGGTGCCGCCCAGGGCTGGGCCGCCGGCCGCGTTCTTCCACTCGTCGATACAGGCCACTTGCATGCCCAGTTGGGCTGCACGGATGGCCGCTACGTAGCCGCCGGGGCCGCCGCCGATCACGACGACATCAAATTGCTTGCTCATGATTAATCCAATGGTGTTAGTTCAAAACTGCCCTGGTGCAATGCCACACCGAAGAGGCCCGTTTTGGTGGTCAGTTGTTCGTCGTTCTGGCGACCAAACGACAAGGTGGTGCCGGGATGGGTGCGGCAGACGAACATGAAGGAGCCGGACTCCAGACATGCAATCTTGCCGCCAGCGCGCATCACCGCCCAGCCCATCTCTTCATAGCCCTGGGCCTTGAAGGGGGTGAGCGGCAGCGGCGCGCCGGGCTCGCCGACAAACGAAATGGCCCATTGCGGGCCATTGCCGTCCGCCTTCGCGCCGGGCACCTCCTTGGCGGAGGTGATCGGGCGGATGCGAATCTGTGATGGAGCGGGCAAGCCCCGGCGTGCAGCCTGGGTGCCTGCTGCCCACTGGAAGCGGTAGTCCCCGCTCCAGCTTTGCGTGGCCACATCCTGCGCTGCAGGGCGGGGCAAGGTACCGCAGGCGCCCAGCACAAGTGCGGACGCTGCAGCCACCAGAACGCGTAGCATCACTGCCCGGCGACCCGATTACAGGTCGAACAGCAGACGCGATGGATCTTCCAGCGCATCCTTCATCGCCACCAGACCCAGCACGGCTTCGCGGCCGTCGATGATGCGGTGGTCATAGGACATCGCGAAGTAGTTCATCGGACGCACCACCACTTGGCCGTTTTCGACCACAGCACGGTCCTTGGTCGCGTGAACGCCCAGGATGGCCGATTGCGGTGGGTTGATGATGGGAGTAGACATCATCGAGCCGAAGGTGCCACCGTTGGAGATGGAGAACGTGCCGCCGGTCATGTCTTCGATGCCCAGCTTGCCGTCCGCAGCCTTCTTGCCGAATTCGGCGATCTTCTTTTCGATGTCGGCGAAGCTCATCTGGTCTGCATTGCGCAGGATGGGCACCACCAGACCGCGTGGCGAGCCCACGGCGATACCGATGTCGAAGTAACCGTGGTAGATGATGTCGGTGCCATCGACCGACGCGTTCAGCACGGGGTACTTCTTCAAGGCATGCACGGCGGCCTTCACGAAGAAGGACATGAAGCCGAGCTTGACGCCGTGTTCCTTGGTGAAATCGTCCTGGAACTTCTTGCGCAGGGCCATCACGGGCGCCATGTTCACTTCGTTGAACGTGGTCAGGATCGCGTTGGTCGACTGCGATTGCAGCAGGCGCTCGGCGATACGGGCACGCAGACGGCTCATCGGCACGCGCTGCTCTGGACGCTCGCCCAGGTCTTGGGCAGCGGCGGGCGATGCCACCTGGGGCAGCGACTTGGTCGGTGCACCGGTGGGGATCACGGCGGCGGTGGACTTGACGCCACCGGCCACGGCGGCCAGCACATCACCCTTGGTGACGCGGCCATCCTTGCCGGAGCCGGCGACAGCGCCGACCGACAGGTTGTTGTCCGCCAGCAGCTTGGCTGCAGCTGGCATGGCGACGTCGCCCTTGTTGCCACCAGCGGCTGCAGGCGCAGCAGCAGGGGCGGGAGCGGCAGCAGCGGGTGCAGGTGCTGCGGCAGCAGGAGCTGCAGCGGCGCCGGCCACGGCTTCGGTGTCGATCTTGGCGATCAGCTGGTCAGCGATGACGGTTGCGCCGTCGCCTTGCACGATCTCGGTCAGCACACCAGCGGCAGGCGCTGGCACTTCGAGCACGACCTTGTCGGTTTCGATCTCGATCAGGATTTCGTCGACAGCAACAGCTTCACCGGCCTTCTTCTTCCAGGTGAGCATGGTGGCTTCAGCGACCGACTCGGACAGCTGGGGGACTTTGACTTCTACGATTGCCATAACAATTCTTTCTGTATTCGTTAAATGCTGAGGTCGTGCTTACTTGGTCAGCACAAAGCCCTTGAGCTTGCCGAATGCGCCTTCAACCAGCGCCTTTTGCTGCTCTTGGTGCAGGTGCGAATAGCCCACGGCAGGCGATGCCGAAGCGGCGCGGCCGGAGTAGCCCAGCTTTTGGCCGTCGAGCATGTTCTCGTGGATGTAGTGCTGCACGAAGAACCATGCACCCTGGTTTTGCGGCTCGTCCTGGCACCACACCACTTCCTTGGCGGCGCTGTACTTCTTCAGTTCAGCGGCAAAGGCCTTGTGCGGGAACGGATAGAGCTGCTCGATACGGATGATGGCCACATCGGTGCTGCCTTCTTCGGTGCGCTTCTTGACCAGGTCGTAGTAGACCTTGCCCGAGCAGGCGATCACGCGCTTGACCTTGTCGGCCTTGGCGACGATGGCCTCATCGCGCTCGCCGATCACGGTCTGGAAGCCACCGGAGGTGAATTCCGACACGGGCGAGGTCGCATCCTTGTTACGCAGTAGCGACTTGGGCGTCATGATGATCAGCGGCTTGCGCAGCGGACGCACCATCTGGCGACGCAGCAAATGGAAGATCTGCGCAGCCGTGGTCGGCTGGGTCACTTGCATGTTCTGGTCAGCCGACAGCTGCATGAAACGCTCCAGGCGTGCCGAGCTGTGCTCAGGGCCCTGGCCTTCATAGCCGTGCGGCAGCATCAGAGTCAGACCGTTGATACGGCCCCACTTGACTTCACCGGAGGCGATGAACTGGTCGATCACCACTTGCGCACCGTTGGCGAAGTCGCCGAACTGCGCTTCCCAGATCACCAGGGTGTTGGGATCGTTGGAGGCGTAGCCGTATTCGAAGCCCAGCACTGCCTCTTCGGACAGGATGGAGTCGATCACGGTGAACGGAGCCTGGTTGTCAGCGACGTTCTGCAGAGGGATGTAGGTGCCCTCGTCCCACTTTTCACGCTTCTGGTCGTGCACGACCGAGTGGCGGTGGGTAAAGGTGCCGCGTCCGCTGTCTTCGCCCGACAGGCGGATCGGGTAGCCCGAAGCCACCAGCGAGGCGTAGGCCATGGTCTCACCCATGCCCCAGTCCACGTTGATGTCGCCACGGCCCATCGCTGCGCGGTCGTCATAGACCTTCTTGACCAGCTGGTGCGGGTTCACCGATTCAGGCAGGGTCGTGACGCGCTCGGCCAGACGCTTCCACTCGGCCACAGGAATGGCGGTGTCTGCGCTGTCGGTCCACTTC
Source organism: Comamonas sp. MYb69 (assembly GCF_037479315.1). NCBI lineage: Bacteria > Pseudomonadati > Pseudomonadota > Betaproteobacteria > Burkholderiales > Comamonadaceae > Comamonas > Comamonas sp. MYb69. The sequence goes on along the minus strand of NZ_JBBGZG010000005.1, from coordinate 137,092 downwards.
TGCTTGAGGAAGGGACTCCAGTCCACGGCGTACTGGCTCTTGAAGTTGGTCAGCACCGGGTCGACCGTGTGCTTACCCGCATCCATGGCAGCGCGGTAGGCCTTGACCATGTCATCGCCCAGGGTCTCGCCCAGGCCTTGCGTGGCCAGCTTGTCGGCGTAGAGCTTGCGCGTGCCGGGGTGCTGGGCAATCTTCTTGTACATCAGCGGCTGGGTCAGAGCAGGCGTGTCCTGCTCGTTGTGACCGAGCTTGCGGTAGCAGATGATGTCCACCACGATGTCCTTGGAGAATTCCATGCGGAAGTCCAAAGCCATCTGCATGGCCAGCGCCACCGCTTCGGGATCGTCGCCGTTGACGTGCAGCACGGGCGAGTCGATCATCTTGACGATGTCCGTGCAATACGTGGTCGAGCGCAGATCGCGAGGATCGGAGGTCGTGAAACCAATCTGGTTGTTGATGATGATGTGCACCGTGCCGCCCGTGGTGTAGCCACGGGTTTCGGACAGTGCCAGCGTTTCCTGGTTCACGCCCTGGCCGGCAAAGGCCGCGTCACCGTGCACCAGCACGGGCAGCACTTGCTTCCCCTGTGGGTCGTTGCGACGGTCCATGCGCGAGCGCACCGAGCCTTCGACCACGGGGTTGACGATTTCCAGGTGCGAGGGGTTGAAGGCCAGCGACAGGTGCACCGGGCCGCCAATGGTCGACACGTCCGAGCTGAAGCCCTGGTGGTACTTCACGTCACCGGCAGTCAGCTCTTCAGGGGCGGTGTGGTCGAACTCGGCAAACAGGTCCTTGGGCATCTTGCCCAGGGTGTTGACCAGCACGTTCAGGCGGCCACGGTGGGCCATGCCGATCACGATTTCCTGCACGCCGGTCACGCCAGCGGCGTTGATCAGCTGGTCCATCGCCACGATGAAGGACTCGCCACCTTCGAGCGAGAAGCGCTTTTGGCCCACATACTTGGTATGCAGGAAACGCTCCAGGCCTTCGGCTGCGGTCAGGCGGTCGAGAATGCGCTTTTTCTGGTCGGCGTTGAAGGCGGGCTTGCTGCGAATGCTCTCGAGCTTTTGCTGCCACCAGCGCTTCTGGTTCTGCTCGGCGGTGTACATGTACTCCGCGCCCAGCGTGCCGCAGTAGGTCTCGCGCAGTGCATTGAGCAGCTCGCGCAGGGTCATCGATTCCTTGCCGAAGAACGTGTTGCTGATGTTGAACACGGTTTCCTGGTCAGCGTCGGTGAAGCCGTAGAAGGCTGGATCGAGCTCAGGAATTTCGGGGCGCTCTTGGCGCTTCAAGGGGTCCAGATCAGCCCAGCGTGCGCCCACATTGCGGTACGCGGCAATCAGTTGCTGCACGGCGGTGCGCTTGCGGCCCAGCTCCGAATCAGCACCGGAGGCGACCACCACCTTGGTCACGCCTTGTTTGGCGCGCTCAGCAAAGGCGTTGACGACGGGGAGATGAGGGACGTCCTTGGCATTGCTGCCGTCCAATGCGGGGACGTTTTGCAGTGCATCAAAGTAAGCGCGCCAGGTGTCTGGTACGCTGCCTGGGTTATCGAGATAGTTCTCATACATCTCTTCGACATACGGGGCATTGCCGCCGAAGAGATAGGTGTTGCCTTGGTAGGCTTGATACACAGAATTCGTATCGCTCATTTTCTCCGCTGACCTCCGCTTTCCTCTGGAAAGCATTAGCTGGTGCATATAAACAACCTTCCGCGACACGGCTGAACCGATTGGCGGATGCGACTGTGGCTGGGAAGGGCCGATCAACCGGTATTGTGCCACTTCCGCCCGGGCTTGTCCTTCGATGGCCTTGGCGCCTGCCGCTGCCTGCCCTCAATAGCGCAGGTGGATGCTGGAACCATATACATTTGCGCTATCCATTCACACCGATGCGCTTGATGTTCAACAACCACTCTCTTCACGACAAAGCATTCATCTTGCTGCTAATAGGCGTCAGCATTGCTTTTTTTGCCGTGCTTTTCCCCTTTCAGGGCGCCGTTTTCTGGGCCGTGATCTTCGCTGTTGTGTTTACGCCTCTACACAAAAAAATCCTGGTCCGCCTCCCCAAATACCCGACTATTGCGGCCTTGATTACGCTGGTGCTCTGCCTGGTGCTGGTGATCCTGCCGCTGATCCTGCTGTCGATCTCGCTGGCCAAGGAAGCGGCCACCATCTATGAGAGCGTGCACTCGGGCGAGATGAATTTCGGCCAGTACTTCCAGCAGATCTACAACGCCATGCCCCAGTGGGTGCTGGACCTGCTGACCCGCTTCAACCTCAACGACCCCAAGGTGATCCAGGAGAAGATCTCCGGCATCTCGGTGCAGGCCAGCCAGTATGTGGCCACCAAGGTGCTGGCCATTGGCCAGAACACCATGGGCTTTCTGGTGAGCTTCTGCATCATGCTCTACCTGCTGTTCTTCTTCCTGCGCGACGGCAAGACCCTGATCCGCAAGATCCTGGCGGCCACCCCGCTCGACGATGCCCACAAGAAAAAGCTCGGCGCCAAGTTCATCACCGTGGTGCGCGCCACCGTCAAGGGCAACCTGGCCGTGGCTGCAACCCAGGGCGCGCTGGGCGGCATCATCTTCTGGATTCTGGGCATCGAGGCTTCGCTGCTGTGGGGCGTGGTGATGGCCTTTTTGTCGCTGCTGCCCGCCGTGGGCGCGGCCATCGTCTGGGCGCCAGTTGCCATTTATTACATTGCCACCGGCTCCACCACCGAAGGCGTGGTGTTGGCCGCCTATGGCGCCGGCATCATGGGCATGGTCGACAACGTGCTGCGCCCGCTCCTGGTGGGCAAGGACACCAAGATGCCCGACTACCTGATCCTCATCTCCACGCTGGGCGGGCTGTCGCTGTTCGGGCTTACCGGCTTTGTCATCGGGCCCCTGATTGCCGCGCTGTTCATCGCGGTCTGGGATCTTTTTGCGCCCCAGGCCCACATCAGCGACTCCGCTGAGGTGGACAATAGCGCCAAGTAATCTCTTCTTTTGGCGGGCGCGCCGCGCCTGCCCCTTCTTTGCTGCCCTGCCCCATGCCCGCTCGCGATTTTGAATCCCGCAAACAGGAGTTCCTGGATTTCTACGCCGCCCAGTTGCCCACCCTCAAGGCAGCAGCGGCCTCGTTCAATGCGCTGATCCACGCCATCCTGAGCAACCTGGAGGGCGTCAACATCGCCAAGTTCGAGTGCCGGGTGAAGACTGCCGACGAATGCGTGCGCAAGTTCAAGCGCAAGTACCGCAACTTTGTCGAGGACCAGTCCGAGGACTATGCGATCCAGGACTACATCACCGACCTGATCGGCGTGCGCGTGGTGTGTCTGTATGAGGACGAGCCACCGGCCATCATGTCCCGGGTACGTGAGTATTTCGATGTGATCGAGATCACCGACAAGACCTCGCCGATGGAGGACTCGGAGTCCGAGTTCGGCTACAAGGGCATTCACATGGACCTGCGGCTCAACCAGCAGCAGGCGCAGCTGACCGAGCACCAGGCCTATGCCGACCAGGCTTTCGAGCTGCAGATCCGCACCATCATCCAGGACTCCTGGAGCGAGCTGGACCACAAGATCAAGTACAAGAAATCCATCCCGACCAACCTTAAGCGCCGCATCAACATCCTGTCTGCGCTGTTTGAATTGGCCGACCGCGAGTTCTTGCAGATCCGCAATGAGACCAGCCAGGCGCTGGCGCTCTCGCGCGCCGAAGACGAGATCGACGGCCCCTTTGGCGATGGCCTGGGCGACAGCAACGAGCCGCTCGATGCCTTCAGCTTCGTCGCCTTTGGCCACAAGCACTTTCCCGGCTATGAGTTCGATCCGCAAAAGGTCGAGTTCTTCCTCGACGAGCTGCTGCACGACTTTGCCGTGCGCCACGCAGGCTGGCTGTTTGCCGTGGTGCAAAAGCATGTCACCACCGTGCGCCACTACAAGGCCGATTTCCAGCACCGCTACCCGTCGAGCAGCTTCAACCCCTTCACGGTGATGCGCCACTGCCTCTACCTGGAGGACAAGCAGCGTTTTCGCAAAACGCTGCGCAACTCGGCCCGCGAGGCCTTTGAGGAATGGCTGCAGCGCCAGTCAGCCAACAGCACCAGCGAAGACTGAGGGATAGCCCCAGCCCAAAATATTCGAGCAAGTCTATCAACCATTAGTTAAAATCAATGCTTGTAACACGCACCGCCCGCCAGGCTCGATTGCAGCGGGCATGCGGGCTGCAGGCGGGTGTAGCACAGCGCGGAGCGGCGCGCTAACCTCGCGTTACGCCCCCTCCCCGTGTTTACGAGCATGCCTGGCCCCACTTTCTGACACGCGCTGCTGCTATATTGCATTGCAACAATCACGGAGTTTTGATGCTGTACCAACTGTATGAAACCCAGCGGGCCCTGATGGAGCCCTTTGCAGAATACGCCCACGCCACCTCGAAGATGCTGAGCAATCCGCTGTGGCCGATCAGCCAGACGAACACTGCCCAGCGCGCCTCGGCGGGCTTTGACCTGTTCTACCGGCTGGGCAAGGACTATGAAAAGCCCGCCTTTGGCATCAACACCATCGAGGCCAATGGCCATGAGATCGCGATCCACGAGCGTGTCGAGCTGACCAAGCCCTTTTGCGAACTGCGCCGCTTCAAGCGCTTCTCCGACGACCAGACCAGCCTGGCGGCGATGAAGCAGCAGCCCGTGGTGCTGGTGGTGGCGCCGCTGTCGGGCCACTACGCCACCTTGCTGCGCGAGACCGTGCGCACCATGCTGGCCGACCACAAGGTCTACATCACCGACTGGACCAATGCGCGCCTGGTGCCGCAGACCGAAGGTGTGTTCCACCTCGATGACTACGTCAACTATGTGCAGGAGTTCATCCGCCACATCCAGGGCATCTATGGCAACTGCCATGTGGTGAGCGTCTGCCAGCCCACCGTCCCGGTGCTCGCAGCCGTCTCGCTGATGGCCAGCCGCGGCGAGAAGACCCCGCTGTCGATGACCATGATGGGTGGCCCCATCGATGCGCGCAAGTCACCCACCACGGTGAACAACCTGGCCACCACGCACGATCTGCAGTGGTTCGAGTCGAATGTGATCCATTCGGTGCCCGGCAACTTCCCCGGTGCCGGCCGCCTGGTCTACCCCGGCTTTTTGCAGCACATGGGCTTTGTCAGCATGAACCCTGACCGCCATGCGATGAGCCACTACGACTACTTCAAGGACCTGCTCAAGGGCAACGAAGACAGCGCCGAGCACCACCGCAAGTTCTACGACGAGTACAACGCCGTGCTCGACATGGATGCCGCCTACTACCTGGAAACCATCAAGACCGTGTTCCAGGACTTTGCGCTGGTCAAGGGCACCTGGGAGGTGCGCTCGCCCGAAGGCAACCTGGAGCTGGTCAAGCCGCAGGACATCCGCCACAGCGCGCTGCTGACGGTCGAAGGCGAGCTCGATGACATCTCGGGCTCGGGCCAGACCCAGGCCGCGCATGACCTGTGCACCGGCCTCAAGGCGGTCGACACCCGGCACTTCGAAGTCAAGGGCGCGGGCCACTACGGCATCTTCAGCGGCAAGCGCTGGCGCACCATGGTCTACCCGATGCTCAAGGATTTCATCCTCGCCAACAACCGCATCGAGGACCGCCCTGCAGGCAGCGTAAAATCGGCCACTTCCAAGCAGAATACTTTGCACACGGTGTGATCGATACCCCCAAAACCAGCGACCAGCCAGCCTCAGCGCTGGCTGTTTTCATTGGCGCCATTGATGCGGCCTTGCCGCAGACCCAGTGCACGCGCTGCGGCTACCCCGACTGCCGCCACTATGCCCAGGCCATTGCGCAGGGCGAGGCGCAGATCAACCAATGCCCGCCCGGCGGCCAGGAAGGCGTAGCACGGCTGGCGGCCATCACCGGCCAGCCTGCGCTGCCGCTGAACCCGGACAACGGCCTCGAAGCCGTGCGCGTTGTTGCCCGTATCGATGAGAACTGGTGCATCGGCTGCACCTTGTGCATCAAGGCCTGCCCGACCGATGCCATCCTGGGCGCGAACAAGCGCATGCACACCGTCATTACCGAAGCCTGCACCGGCTGCGAGCTGTGCCTGCCGGTCTGCCCGGTCGATTGCATCGAACTGGACAACGCCAGCGGCGAGGCCACCGGCTGGGCCGCCTGGAGCCCGGCGCAAGCCGATGAGGCGCGGCTGCGCTACCACAGGCACCAGCAGCGCCTGGACGGCGCCCACCGCCCGCAGGCATCCGCCCCGGCAGCAAGCGCAACCAGTGCGCCTCGCGCAGCCCCCGCAGGGCTCAGCGCCCAAGCGGCCCAGGCTGCCGCCGTCAGTGCAGCGGCAGCGCAAAATAACGCGGCCAGCAAGGCCACATTGGCGGCGCCGGCCGCTGCCGACAAAAAGGCAATCCTGGCCGCCATTTTGGCCAAAGCCAAGCAGCAACAAGGCGGCAAGCCGTCGTCTTAATGGCTGCACAGCGCCTGGGGGCCGCTAAAAGACCGCCAAAAGGCCGCCAAACCCCTACCGGGCATGACAGAACGGCGCAAAAAAACCGGTGCTGCTGCACCATAATGGCTGGCTTATGAACCCCTTGCTCCAGAAACTGCAGCCCTACCCGTTTGAGCGCCTGCGCCAGTTGTTTGCCGGTGTCACGCCACCCGCAGACAAGTCGCCCATCAGCCTGGGTATCGGTGAGCCCCGTCACCCCACGCCCGCCTTTATCGAGCAAGCGCTCTCGGACAACCTGGCCGGCCTCTCGGTCTACCCCGCCACCGCCGGCACACCCGCCCTGCGCGAGGCTTTTGCCGCCTGGCTGTCCACGCGCTACGGCCTGCAGGTGGATGGGCAAAAGCACACCTTGCCGGTCAATGGCAGCCGCGAAGCACTGTTTGCGTTCACGCAGACGGTGGTCGACAGCAGCAAGCCAGGCCCGGTCGTGCTCTGCCCCAACCCCTTCTACCAAATCTACGAAGGCGCAGTCCTGCTTGCAGGCGCCACGCCCTACTACGTGCCCAGCATCGCCAGCAAGAACTTTGCCGTCGACTGGGCCAGCGTGCCCGAGGACATCTGGCAGCGCACCCAGCTGATCTTTGTCTGCTCGCCGGGCAACCCCACCGGCGCCGTGATGCCGCTTGACGAGTGGAAAAAGCTGTTTGAGCTGTCCGACCGCTATGGCTTTGTCATTGCGTCTGACGAGTGCTACAGCGAAATCTACTTCCGCGACGAGCCGCCTCTGGGCGGCATGCAGGCAGCGGCGCAACTGGGCCGCAGCGATTTCCGCCGCCTGGTGTCCTTCACCAGCCTGTCCAAGCGCAGCAATGTGCCGGGCCTGCGCAGCGGTTTTGTCGCGGGCGACGCCGAGCTGATCAAGGCCTTCACGCTCTACCGCACCTACCAGGGCGGCGCGATGAGCCCGCCGGTGCAGGCGGCCAGCATTGCGGCCTGGGGCGATGAGCGCCATGTCGAAGACAACCGCGAGCAATACCGCCGCAAGTTTGCCGAAGTCACTCCCGTACTATCGGCCGTGATGGATGTGCAGCTGCCCGACGCCAGCTTCTACCTCTGGGCCGGCGTGCCCCAAGAGATGGGCTTGTCCGACACCGAGTTCGCGCGCGAACTCTATGCCCAATACAATGTCACGGTTCTGCCAGGCAGCTATCTGGCCCGTGACTTCAACGGCAGCAACCCAGGCGCTGGCCGCATCCGCATGGCCCTGGTGGCCCAGACCGCCGAATGCCTGGAAGCCGCACAGCGCATTGCCCAATTCATTCAATCCTGGAAAAAAGCCTAAACCATGACGCAACAACTGCAAACCATCATCGAATCCGCCTGGGAAGCCCGCACGACGCTCTCGCCTGCCTCGGCACCCAAAGAAATCGTCGATGCGGTCGACCATGTGATCAACGCCCTGGACAAGGGCGAGCTGCGCGTGGCCACGCGTGAAGGCGTGGGCCAGTGGACCGTGCACCAGTGGATCAAGAAGGCCGTGCTGCTGTCGTTCCGCTTGAAGGACAACGCGCTGGTGCAAGCTGGCGACCTGAACTTCTACGACAAGGTGCCCACCAAGTACGCCGGCATGTCCGAGGCCGATATCGCTGCCACCGGCGTGCGCGTGGTGCCGCCCGCTGTGGCCCGCCGCGGCAGCTTTGTGGCCAAGGGCGCCATCCTGATGCCTTCCTACGTGAACATCGGCGCCTATGTGGGCGAAGGCACCATGGTCGACACCTGGGCGACCGTGGGCTCCTGCGCACAAGTGGGCAAGAACGTCCACCTCTCGGGCGGCGTAGGCCTGGGCGGCGTGCTCGAACCGCTGCAAGCCAACCCCACGATCATTGAAGACAACTGCTTTATCGGCGCCCGCTCCGAAATCGTCGAAGGCGTGATCGTCGAAGAAAACTCGGTCATCTCGATGGGCGTCTACATCAGCCAGTCCACGAAGATCTACAACCGCATGACCGGCGAAGTCACTTACGGCCGCGTGCCTTCGGGCTCGGTGGTGGTCAGCGGCTCCATGCCTGCCAAGGACGGCAGCCACAGCCTGTACTGCGCGGTGATCGTCAAGCAAGTGACGCCCGAGACCCGCGCCAAGACCAGCATCAACGACCTGCTGCGCGACTGATCTGCCGCCTAGGCGATCCACAAGCCCTGCAAGCCTTGCGCTGCAGGGCTTTTTTCTGGCCGCTTGCGCCACGTTGGGCTGCTGCGAGGACGCAACATCGTTTATTGACTGCGTAGCTAAGCCTACAATCTCTGCACAAATTAACAGAGGGAACTGACATGGGAACCATGGAGCGAATCTTGCGCCTGATGGCGGACAACAAAGCCTCGGATGTCTATCTGTCAGCCAATGCGCCCGCGCTGGTCAAGATCCAGGGCGAATGCATCCCCCTCAACAACCAGACCTTGACGCCGGATGCGCCGCGCACCCTGCTCGCCGAGATCGTGCCGCCCGAGCGCATCGAAGAGCTGGACGAAACCGGTGAGCTCAACATCGGCGTGCCGCTCGAAGGCGTGGGCCGTTTCCGCGTCAGCGCCATGCACCAGCGCGGCAGCTGCGCCGTGGTCATCCGCTATGTGCCCCAGGACATCCCCAGCCTGGAGCAGCTGGAGCTGCCCGAGATCTTCCAGGACCTCATCATGGCCCGGCGCGGCCTGGTGCTGTTTGTCGGCGCCACCGGCTCGGGCAAGAGCACGTCGCTCGCCGCAATGATCGACCACCGCAACGGCCAGCAAAGCGGCCATATCCTGACGGTGGAAGACCCGATCGAGTACCAGTTCTCCAACCGCCGCTCCATCATCAACCAGCGCGAGGTCGGCAGCGACACCGCCTCGCTGCAGACCGCGCTGAAGAACGCGCTGCGCCAGGCGCCCGATGTGATCATGATTGGCGAAATCCGCGACCGCGAGACCATGTCGGCGGCCATTGCCTACGCGCAATCCGGCCACCTGTGCCTGGCCACCTTGCACGGCAACAACAGCTACCACGGGCTCAACCGGATCCTGAGTTTCTACCCGGTCGAGGTGCGCCCCACGATGCTGGGCGACTTGTCATCAGCGCTGCGCGCCGTGGTCTCGCAGCGCCTGGTCAAGACGGTCTCGGGCAAACGCACCGCTGCCATCGAGGTGATGCTCAACACCAAGCTGGTGGGCGAGATGATCGAGCAAGGCAACTTCTCTGCGGTGCGCGAGGCGATGGAAAAATCGATGGCCGAAGGCTCGGTCACCTTTGAAGGGGCGCTGGCCGCACTCATCCACAGCGGCAAGATCAGCCGCGAAGAAGGCCTGGCCAACTCCGACTCGCCAACCAACCTGATGTGGCGGCTGCAAAACGACTTCCAGATGGCAGCCAATGCCGCCAAGGCCCAGGTCGCTGCCAAGCCCGAGCTCGACGACGCGGCCTCGTTCACCGAAATCGTGCTCGACGTGAACCAAGAGTAAGATAGCGGCCGTTGCCCCCGGGCAGCGCGCCACGACGCCGTGGCCATATGCCCTGAATGCGGCCTGCGGGCCGCATTGTTGTTGACCTCCCCGCCCACTTTCTTTGACGCCATGTCCCGCACCCTGCAACTGACCGAGCAACTGATCGCCCGTCCTTCCGTGACGCCCCATGACGAAGGCTGTCTGGACATGGTTTCCGACCTGCTCCAGCCGCTGGGTTTTGCCTGCGAGCGCATGGACAGCGGCCCCGACAGCTTTCGGGTGAGCAACCTCTGGGCGCTGCGCCGCAGCGGCGTGGCCGGTGCCAAGACCGTGGTCTTTGTCGGCCACACCGATGTGGTGCCCACCGGTCCGCTGGAGCAGTGGAACTCGCACCCCTTCACCCCTTCGCACCGCGATGGCAAGCTGTATGGACGTGGTGCCAGCGACATGAAGACCTCGATCGCCGCCTTTGTCGTGGCCGCCGAGGAGTTTGTCGCCCAGAACGCTGCAGCGCCGCTGGATATTGCGCTCTTGCTGACCAGTGACGAAGAGGGCCCGAGCGTGGACGGCACCGCCGTCGTCGTCGAGCAGTTGCGCCAGCGCGGCCAGGTGCTGGACTACTGCCTGGTGGGCGAACCCACTGCCGTGCAAAAGCTCGGCGACATGGTCAAGAACGGCCGGCGCGGCAGCCTGACGGGCAAGCTTACCGTCCATGGTGTGCAAGGCCATATCGCCTACCCGCAGCTGGCCCGCAACCCCATCCACCAGGGCCTGGGCGCGCTGGACGAACTGGCCAGCACCGTGTGGGACGAGGGCAATGCCTTCTTCCCGCCCACCAGCTTCCAGATGAGCAATATCCATGCGGGCACGGGCGCGGGCAATGTGATCCCGGGCCAGATGGTGGTGGACTTCAACTTCCGCTTCAGCACCGAATCGACGGCCGAAAACCTCAAGGCCCGCGTCAAGTCCACCCTGGAGCGCCATGCGCTAGAGTACGACCTGAAGTGGACCCTGGGCGGCAAGCCCTTCCTGACCACACCCGGCGTGCTGGTGACGGCCGTGCAGCAGGCGATTCGCGACGAAGTGGGGCTCGAGACCACCTTGTCGACCACCGGCGGCACGAGCGACGGCCGTTTTGTCGCCGATATCTGCCCGGAAGTCATCGAGATCGGGCCATCGAACGCCACCATCCACAAGATCGACGAGTGCGTGGCCGTGGCCGATATCGAGCCGCTGAAAAACATCTACCGCCGTATTCTGGAAAACCTGGCGCGCTAAGCCAGTACCCAGATAGCCCTGGCGCCAGCCTTGCCTGGCGCCGTGCGGCTGTCATCAAGCCTACAATGGCGGTCTTTGATTTTTGCCTGAGTTGAGCCATGACCACCATCCGCACCCTGATTGATGACAGCGCAGCAGCGCTCAGCGCTGCCGGTGTGCATTTTGGCCATGGAACGACCAACGCGCAGGACGAAGCGAGCTGGCTGGTGCTGTGGTCACTGGGCCTGCCGGTGGACAGCGACACCAGCCCGGATGGCGCTGAATCGGTGGCGAACCAAACCGTCGGCGATGAACAGCGCCAAAAGCTCGAAGCGCTTGTGGCCGAGCGCATCCGCAGCCGCAAGCCCGCCGCCTACTTGACCCAGCAGGCCTGGCTGCAAGGCGTGCCCTTCTACATCGACGAGCGCTCCATCGTGCCGCGCAGCCTGATTGCCGAGCTGCTGGCCGATGGCAGCATTGACGACTGGCTGAGCGACAAGACCCGCCAGGTGCTGGACCTGTGTACCGGCAACGGCAGCCTCGCCTGCCTGGCCGCCATGGCCTACCCCGATGTGCAGGTCACCGGCGCCGATCTGTCGGCCGATGCGCTGGCCGTGGCCCGCATCAATGTGGACCAGCACGGGCTGCAAGAGCGCGTGCAGCTGGTTCAATCAGACGGTATGGCGAACGCCCGTGGCGCCTGGGACCTGATCCTCTGCAATCCTCCCTATGTCAACGCCCAGAGCATGGCCAGCCTGCCGCTGGAATACCAGGCCGAGCCCGTGCTGGCACTGGCCGGTGGCCAGGACGGCATGGACTTTGTGCGTCGCCTGATTCTGGAGCTGCCCCTGCGCCTGAGCGAAGACGGTGTGCTGGTGCTGGAGATTGGCAACGAGCGCGCCTACTTTGAAGCCGCCTTCCCTGGGCTGCCGGTGTTCTGGATGGACACCAGCGCCGGCGACGACCAGGTGCTGCTGCTGACTCGCGAAGCGCTGATGCACTGGGCGCAGGAACAACCCACGCAGCTTTGAGCCTGGTTCAGCGTTGATTCAGTAGGCCAGCATTTTGCAGGCCAGCCGACTGATGGGCCGGTGCAGGCAGGATTCAAGCCTGGGCGGCAGCAGCATCGGCTTGAGCAGCATCTGCACCGCCAGCTGGGCCGGCAGGCCGCTGCTGATCAGGTGGTAGATGCGCTGGGCGACATCGTCAAAGCGGCGCTGCCGGTCGGCAAACAGCGCGCCCTTGTGGGCAAACACATGGCGCAGCGCGACATCGGAATCACTCTCGCGCAGTTCTTTCAAGCGGCTGTACAGCGCCTTCGCAATGCGCAGCCGGCCAACGGGCTCCTGGGCCTGCAGGCTTTTGAAGTAGCTCAAAAAATGCTTGAAGTGGCCGACCTCGTCATTGCGGATATGGCCCAGCAGCTCGGTCAGCACCGGCTCCTGGCTGAGTGCGCGCAAGGTGTGGTAGTAGGCCGTGGTGCCCGTCTCCACCACGCAGCGCGCCACCATCTCCAGGCGCGGGTCTTCCAATAGCGCCTCTTGCGTGCACAGCAGCGAATACTCGGCAAAAAAGCTGTCATAGGCCTTTTGCCAGTCAAAACTGGGCCAGACCGCCTCCACATAGCGCCGCAGCGATGCGCCGTGCTGCAGCTCCTCATGCTCCCAGCGCTCTTGCAGCCAATGCTGGATGTCCGGGTAGCGGGCATAGTGCGCGCCCAGGTTGGCGGCATAGGTGTCCGAGCCGGTCTCGACAAAGGAGGCGCTCATCAGCAAGTAGAACATGTCTTCGTCGTTCGCCACCGCGCCATGGTCGATCTGCGCATAGGGAATGTCGGCCAGCTGCCAGTGGGACCGCGCCGCTGCAGCCGCGCCCAGGCTGTGTGCTGGCTGGCGGTCACCGGCAGTCCGTCCATGCATTTCAGAGGCTGTTGTCATAGCACTGTCCTTGTGATTGCCATCACTGAAATATGGCGTTTGCACACTGCAGTATGGCCCTGTGGCCGGGGCTTGGGTAGGCCCAGGCCGGTGTCAGCGCCCAACACCTGCCGCCTCCTACAAGGGCATGCGGCATTGGCCTACCTGGGCTTGCAGCAGGCGCCTGGGCGAACGCCAATGGCGCAAGCCGTGCGGCCAACCACTGCCCGCTATGCCCTGCATGGCCCTGGGCCAAGCCCAGGGCGGCGATAATCGAGGCCATTCATGATTACGCTGAAAAATATCACCCTGCGCCGCGGCACCAAAGTGCTGCTTGACGGCGTCACCACCACCATCAACCCGGGCGAATCGGTGGGCCTGGTCGGCCGCAATGGCGCTGGCAAGTCCACGCTGTTTGCGCTGCTCAACGGCTCGTTGACGGAAGACGGTGGCGATTTCCACATCCCCGCCCAGTGGCGCATGGGCCAGGTGGCCCAGCACATGCCCGAAACCGACGAATCGGCCACCCAGTTTGTGCTCGAGGGCGACACCCGCCTGGTCGAAGTACAGGCGCAGCTGGAAGCTGCCGAGGCATCCGGCGACGGCATGGCCCTGGCCCAGGCCTATGCGGACCTCGCCGATGCCGGCGCCCACGATGCCGTTCCCCGCGCGCAGGCGCTGATCCTGGGCCTGGGCTTCAAGGTGCAGGAGCTGGAACACCCGGTCAACAGCTTCTCGGGCGGTTGGCGCATGCGCCTGCAGCTGGCCCGCGCGCTGATGTGCCCCAGCGATCTGCTGCTGCTCGACGAACCGACCAACCACTTGGATCTGGACGCGCTGGTCTGGCTCGAAGCCTGGCTCAAACGTTACCCCGGCACCCTGATCACCATCAGCCATGACCGCGAATTTCTCGACGCGATCACCAATGTGACCCTGCAGATCCAGGGTGGGCAGCTGACCCGCTACGGCGGCAATTACAGCCGCTTCGAAGAGCTGCGTGCCCAGCAGCTGGAGCTGCAGCAAGCCAGCTTTGCCAAGCAGCAAGAGAAGATGGCGCATCTGCAGAAGTTCATTGACCGCTTCAAGGCCAAGGCCAGCAAAGCCAAACAGGCGCAAAGCCGGGTCAAGCAGCTCGACCGCATGGAGAAGATCGCGCCCGTGCTGGCCGAGGCCGAGTTCACCTTCGAATTCAAGGAACCGGCCAACCTGCCCAACCCGATGCTGGCGATCACCGACGCGGCCTTTGGCTATGAGGACGAAGACGGCAAGCAGACCACGATCTTGCAAGGCGTCAACCGCTCGGTGCTGGCAGGCCAGCGCATTGGTATTCTGGGCGCCAACGGCCAGGGTAAATCGACCCTGGTCAAGACCATTGCCCGCGAGATGAAGGCCCTGGCCGGCACCGTGACCGAGGGCAAGGGCCTCAATATCGGCTACTTTGCCCAGCAGGAGCTGGACGTGTTGCGCCCAAGCGAAAACCCGCTCGAGCACATGATCCGCCTGGCCAAGGAAATCGGCAGCGAAGGCAACAGCGCGCGCGAGCAGGACCTGCGCAACTTCCTGGGCACGTTCAACTTCAGCGGCGATATGGTCAAGCAGGCCGTGGGCAGCATGAGCGGTGGCGAAAAAGCCCGCCTGGTGCTGGCAATGATCGTTTGGCAGCGCCCCAACCTGCTGCTGCTCGATGAGCCAACCAACCACCTGGACCTGGCCACCCGCGAAGCGCTGGCGATGGCACTCAACGACTTTGACGGCACCGTCATGCTGGTCAGCCATGACCGCCATCTGCTGCGCGCCGTCTGCGAGGACTTCTGGATGGTCGGCCGTGGTCAGGTCGGCCCCTTCGATGGCGATCTGGACGACTACCAGCGCTACCTGCTGGACGAATCCAAGCGCCTGCGCGAAGAAGCGCGCCAGGCCGATATGCAATCGCGCAGCAAGGATGCAGCGCCTGCCCCTGTGGCCGCGCCCGTCGCGGCACCGGTTGCGGCACCCGCGCCAGCCCCTGCGCCTGCGCCCGCCAAGGCCGAGCCCGTGGGCGACCCCAAGGAAGCCCGCCGCCTGGCAGCGCTGGCCCGCCAGCAGCTGGCCGACAAGACCAAGCCCTTCAAAAAGGAGCTGGAACAGATCGACAAGAAGCTGCCCCAGCTCAACGCGCAGCGCGATGCGCTGGAGACCAAGCTCGCGACCCCGGGTCTGTCGGGTGCCGATATCGTCGAAGCCGGCAAGCAGCTGAGCGCCGTCAATGGCGAGATCGAGCAGCTCGAAGAGCGCTGGCTGGAGCTGTCCGAGCAGATCGAGGCCATCAGCCAGGAGTTGAACGCGACCGCTTAACGTGCCTTTGCACTGAGACACTATGCAACGCATCATCCGCAGCCAGGAATTCACCGCCGAGCGCCCCTGGGGCGCCCAGGACATTGCCCAGATGAACGGCACCAGCGTCCGTTTGCACTGGACGGACCAGCCCTATATCTGGCATGTCAACGACGGCGAGGAAGTTTTTGCGGTGATGCAGGGCCTGGTGGTGATGCACTGGCGCGAGGCGGGCGAAGAAAAGCAAGCCCTGCTGCAGGCCGGCGATATCTTCCACGCCGGCGTGGGCTGCGAGCATGTGGCCCACCCGCAGGGCGAGGCGCGGATTTTGGTGGTTGAAAAGGCCGGAAGCGTGTAGCCTGCACCCTACATCAGGCTGGGCCGAGACCGCTGCGCCCACCTACACTGGCTGGCTCACCACGAGCCTCAGAACGCCATGCATGAAGACCCACCCCGCGACAGCGCCGAGCGCAATGTTCGCCTCTTTTTTGGAATCTTGCTGGGCCTGTTTGTCGCGGGTGTCATCGGCTTTAAAACCTACCCAAGCTGGACGACTTGGGCCATCCTCTGCGTTGTCTGCCCGGTGGTTTGTGGCTGGCTAGCGGTGCAGTATGGCGACGGGTTTTGGTTCAAGATGCTGCGCCTCATGCGCTGGTGGTAGTGCATCCCTCCCCGCCTATGCGCCTGCAGGCATCCCACGGCACCTTTACTCCTTTTCCTGCAGCAAGCGCCACATCACCTTGCCGCTGCCACTCTTGGGCAACTGGTCTACCAGCTGCACCAGGCGCGGCGCCTTGTACACCGCCATGTGTTCGCGGCACCAGTCGATAATGTCCTGCGCGCTGACAAGGCCCTGCTGGCCTTGGCGCAACACCACCACCGCCTTGACGGTCTCGCCCCGGTATTCATCGCGGGCGGAGATCACGCAGGCCTCCAGGATGGCAGGATGGCGGTACATCAGGCTCTCGACCTCGGCGGGCCAGACCTTGTAGCCGCTGGCATTGATCATGCGTTTCAGGCGATCGGTCAGGAAGAAGTAGCCATCGGCATCGCGGTAACCCAGGTCACCGGTGCGGAAAAAGCGCTGCCCGCCCACCTCGACAAAACTGGCGGCCGTGGCAGCGGGCTGCTTCCAGTAGCCCTGCAGCACCTGCGGGCCCTGCACCACAATCTCACCCACCTCACCGTCGGCCAGGGGCTGCCAGGTTTCGGGGTCGATCACCAATGACTGCATGCCGATATGCGGCAGCCCCAGGCACTGCTGCTTGGGGTGCTCATAGGGATTGGCATGGGAGGCACCACAGGTCTCCGTCATGCCATAGCCCTCGATATAGTCCAGGCCCCAGACCTCCTTGACCCTTTGCGCCACCGACTGCGGCATCGCCGCGCCACCGCCACCCATGTAGACCAGGCTGCGGGTGTCCATCTGCGCCAGGTTCGGGCTGGCCAGCAGGTCCACCACCATGGTCGGGATATTGGCCCAGTGCGTCACCCGGTAGCGCGCCATCAGCGCGGCCGCCAGCTGCCGGTCCCAGCGCGGCATGATCACCAAGGTGGCTCCGGCGCAGATCAGCACATGCATGATCGACACCATGCCGGTGATATGGAACATCGGCGCCACGACCAGGTTCACGCTCTCTGTGCTTTGCCGGCCCCAGAGTACGCCCGCCATCGCCGCATGCTGCACATGGCTGTGCGCATGGATGCAGCCCTTGGGCAGGCCGGTGGTGCCGCTGGTGTAGGGCAGGATCGCCATATCGCTGGCCGCTACCTCGCCGGCGGGGGGCTCGGCACGGCACTCGACGGCATCGAGCCAGCGGCTGACCGTGGTGGCACCCAGCAGATCGGCACCCGGCAAAGGCTGCGCGCCCAGCAACCAAGGCTGCCAGGCAGGCGGAAAATCCGGCTGCGTAGCGGCATCGGCCGGCATGGTGTCCGACAGATGGCTGATAACCAGGTGCGCCAGCTGCTGCTCGGAAGGCAGGCTGCTGCTGGCCTGGCACAGCGCAGGGGCCAGATCGGCGGTGGTGATCGCTACGCGCGCATCGGCATCGCTGATGTAGTGGGCCAGCTCGGCGGCGGTATTCATCGGGTTGACCGGCACCACCACCGCATTGGCGCGCAGGATCGCGTAGTGCGCCAACACCAGCTGCGGGCAGTTTTGCATCAGCAGGATGACCCGGTCTCCCTTGCGCACGCCTTGCTGGTACAGATGGGCGGCCAGGCGCTCGGTCTGTTCGCACATCTGGCCATAGCTGATGGCCTGGTCAAAAAACACCAGTGCGGCATGGTCCGGATAGCGCCGGGCATTGACGGCCAGGTTGTCCCAGACCGAGGTGGCCGGCAAGGTCAGCTGCCGGGGCACACGCCCGGGCCAATGGGCGGATATCGGGGCAGATACCGGGACAGAGGTGGAAGTGGAGGCAGGCAGGTCTGCAGCAGCGGTCATGGCGGGTCCCGAACATTCAAAGCGAGTTGCGGTCCAGTATGCCCAGCGGCGCAGGCACCAGCCCGTCGCTTAGGGGACCGGCAAGCCCCGGTGTGACGCGCCCTGTTGTTGCACCCAGTGCAGCACCGCATGCCAGCGCTGGGCAGCGGCTGCCAGCCGCTCCCGCGCCGCACCGGGCCCGGCCTGGCGCCAGGCGATATCGGCCATCACCGCGTCTTGCCACATCTGCGCCTGCTGCTCGACCTGGGCCTGCTGGAACTGGGCCAGCAGCTCCGCCGGCGATGCACTGGGCGTATAGGCATAGGGGTTGATGCCATGGCGCCAAAAGCGCCATTGCAGGCCCAATGCCTGCCGGGTTACCGCCCTGCCCTGCAGCCGCTGCCAGTGGTGGAAGGCCTCGTGGGCCAGCCATCCTGCAACCAGCGGCTCAGCCAGCCGCAGGCACTGGCGCGGGTCTGACGCCGCAAAGCAGTGCGCCGGCATCGACACAAAGCCGCCGTTGAACGACAGCGCCCTGCGCGTATCGCCCAGCCGGCGCAGGTAGAGGCGCATGCGCGACCAGCCCGGGTGCTGCGGCTGGCCAAAATAGCGCGCCAGCAGCACCCATTCGTCGGCCGTCAGCGGCCGGGACCAAAACAGTGCGCGCCGCAGCCTGGGGGCCCATCGCGCAGCCATGCGCCGCGGCATCAAGGCCGGCTCCCAAAGCCGCCGCCATCGGCCCTCACCACACCTCGCCCTACACCCAATCCCGGACTCCAGTCCTGATGGTTAACACCGATCCTCGGCATGCACGATAAATTGGATACTGAATACATAACAAGACATTGATCCGAAAATTTCAGCATTTATTTCGGCATTGTTCTTGCATGAAGCTGTTTTTATTCATCTGTCGCTATTTTCTGTATACAAGGAGTGGGTATGAAGAACATGTTTCGCCGCCGTACGGCCCTTATTGCCTCCCTGCTGGCGGCGCTGCTGCCGCTGTCCCATGCCCAGGCGCAGACAGCGCACAAGATCCGTTACGAGGAGGTCGT
This sequence comes from Comamonas sp. MYb69, assembly GCF_037479315.1. Lineage (NCBI taxonomy): Bacteria > Pseudomonadati > Pseudomonadota > Betaproteobacteria > Burkholderiales > Comamonadaceae > Comamonas > Comamonas sp. MYb69. The sequence continues at coordinate 118,213 of NZ_JBBGZG010000005.1, read as the reverse complement.
GCGCTCGGTGCTCTATGTTCCCATGTATGTGGGCATCCAGAAGGGGATGTTCAAGGACGCGGGCATCGAGATGAGCATGAAAACCTCGCAGGGCACCGACAAGGGCATGGCCGCCCTGCTCTCGGGCAGCGCCGATATTGTGCTGATTGGCCCCGAGGCCTCGATCTATGTCGCCAACAGCGAATCGCCGGTCAAACCCATTGTGTTTGCCGGACTGACTGCCACCGACGGTTTCTTGCTGATGGGCCGCAAACCCGATGCCAATTTTGACTGGAGCAAGCTCAAGGGCAGCAAGATCATGTCCTTCCGCCCGGGCTCCAACCCCGATATCTTTCTGGAGGCGGCCTTGCGCAAAAAGGGGCTCGATCCGAAAAAAGACCTCACGCTGGTCAGCAATATCGGCCCGGCCGCGCGCACCGGCGCCTGGCTGGCCGGGCAAAACGACTACGCCACCTTTCTGGAGCCCGAGGCCAGCAGCTTGGAAAAACAAGGCAAGGCCTTCCCGCTGGGCGCGGTGGGCAAGGAAGTGGGCATGGTCGACTACACCGTGTTCACCACCACCGATGCCTACCTGAAGAAAAACCGTGCTGCCGTGCAGGCCTGGACCCAGGCGGTGGCGAAAGCCCAGCAGTACACCGCTGCTGCACCGGCGGGCGAGCTGGCCGATCTGGTGGGCAGCTATTTCACGGGTCTGAGCAAGGCCGAGCTGGTCAGCGCCATTGAGCGCTACCAGCAGCTGCAGCTGTGGAAGAAGACGCCGATGGTCGAGAAGCAGGCGATGGACCAGCTGCAGGACATGCTGGTGCAAGGCGGTGTGCTGGAGGCCGGCAAAAAGGTCGACTACGCCCGCTTTGTCGACATGGGCCTGGTGCAGAGCCTGGCGCAAAAATAAGGAGCTGCGATGACCCACCCCTACCGCGTCCATGTCGACAACGTCTCCTTGCGCTATTTCACACCCCAGGGCGAGACCCAAGCGCTGCAGAACATCAACCTCTCGGTCAAGGCAGGCGAATTCATCAGCCTGATTGGCCAGTCGGGCTGCGGCAAGAGCACCTTGCTGTCGATCCTGGCAGGCATTTTGCCGCCGTCCAGCGGCACGGTGCTGGTCGATGGCCAGACCATCGTCGGACCCAACCCGCGCATCGGCTACATGCTGCAGCAGGACTACCTGTTCGAGTGGCGCACCATTTTGGAAAACACCCTGCTGGGCGCCCAGATCCAGAACAAGGACCTGGCGGCCGCCGAAAAGCGCGCCACGCAGCTGCTGCACAAATGCGGCATGGGCGACTACCTGCACCACTACCCGCGCCAGCTCTCGGGCGGCATGCGCCAGCGCGTAGCCTTGGCCCGCACCCTGGTCACCAACCCGGATGTGGTGCTGCTCGACGAGCCCTTCTCGGCGCTCGACTCGCAAACCCGCCTGTCGATTGCCGATGAGGTGGTCGATGTGCTGCGCGACGAAGGCAAGTCGGTGATCCTGGTCACGCACGACATCGGCGAGGCCATTGCAATGACCGACCGCGTCATCGTGCTCTCGCGCCGGCCCGGCCGCATCAAATCGGTGCACCACATGGACTTCCCCTCGCAGGGCGGCAAACGGCCCACGCCTTTTGAGGCCCGAGGCTGCCCTGAATTCAACGATTACTTCAATGTGCTGTGGGACGAGATCGACGCCCACGTGGAAGGCTAAGCATGAGCACCGTCATGAACACCACCAACACGGCGGCCCCGGCCCAAGCCGACACCCGCAGCCCCGAATACCGCCAGTGGCTGGCCCAGATCCAGCGCCGCAAGCGCCTGGTGGCACTGAGCCGCGCAGGGCTCTTGCTGGCATTCCTGTTGATTTGGGAACTGCTCGCGCGCAGCCACATCCTCAACCCCATGCTCACCAGCTACCCGTCTGCCGTGCTGCCCACCCTGGTCGATCTGGCCCGCAACGGCGACCTGCTGGGCCACACCTGGATCACCTTCAAGGCCACGGTGATCGGCTTTGTCGTCAGCATGCTGCTGGGCATCGGCATGGCTGCCCTGCTGTGGTGGAGCAGCTTTTTGAAAAAGGTGCTCGATCCTTTCCTCGTGATCGCCAATGCCATGCCCAAGATTGCCTTTGTGCCGATCTTCTACATCTGGCTGGGCTCGGAATACTCGGTCTACGGCATGGCGGTGGCCATCTCGCTGTTCATCACCATCATGGTGGTCTACGAAGGCTTTCAGGCCATCGACCCCAACAAGATCAAGCTGGCCACCACCTTGGGCGCCAGCAAGGCCCAGGTGATGAAGTATGTGGTCTTCCCCGGCAGCGTGCCCGCGGTGATTGCCGCGATCAAGATGAACATTGGCCTGTCCTTGATCGGCGTCATCGTCGGCGAGTTCCAGTCCTCGAGCGCCGGCCTGGGCTTTTTGATCGTCAACGGCAGCCAGGTGTTCAAGCTCAATGTGGTGATGGCGTCCATCGTCGTGCTGGCCTTGCTGTCGGCCGTGATGTACATGGCCGTCACCCGCCTGGAAAAAAGCGTGCAGCACCGCTACGCCTGAGCCCTTTGAAACCCACACCAGAAAAGATAGCCCCATGCAGTTTGAGCCTTGGATTGAAGAGCGCGTGCTGGCCCGCCAGGGGGTGCTCCACCCCTATGACCAGTTGGACGCCGCGGCCACCGCCTTTGTCGTCGTGGACTTGCAAAACTACTACACCCAGCCCGGCTACCAGGGCGAATGCGCGCCAGCGCGCGCGATCTTTGCCAAGGTCAACCAGCTGGCAGCCGCGCTGCGCGCCAAGGGCGGCACCGTGGTGTGGATCAAGACCAGCGCCGATGGCGCCGACCAGTTCTGGTCGCACCACCACCGCCATATGCTCACGCCCGAGCGCAGCGCGCGCCGGCTGCTGGAGCTGGGCAGCGGCCACGCCGGCTTTGCGATGCCGCCCGCGCTCGATGTACAGCCTGGCGACCTCACTGTCGTCAAGCGCTGCTACAGCGCGCTGGCCCCCGGCGCCTCCGATCTCGACGCCGTCCTCAAGGCGCAGGGCGTGCGCACCGTCTTGATCGGCGGCACCGTCACCAATGTCTGCTGCGAATCCACCGCGCGCGACGCGATGATGCTGGACTACGCCACCATCATGGTCGACGACGCGCTGGCCGCCGTCACGCCCTATGAGCATGTCCACAGCCTCAACAACTGGATGCTGTTCTTTGGCGATGTGCTGACGGTGGACGAGGTGGTGGAACGCCTGGTTTGACAAAGAAAAGCCGGCCATGTTGCGCAAGGCAGCATGGCCGGTTATCCCTAAGTCCTTACTGCTGCAACTGCTGCCAGACCTTGTCCAGCCGCTTGCTGCTGACCGGGTATGGCGTGCGCAGCTCCTGGGCAAAAAAGCTCACCCGCAGCTCTTCGAGCATCCAGCGGTACTCCTGCATGCGCGCATCCACCTGGCCCTTGCGCTCTGCCACCAGGCGCCAATAGCGCTGCTCCAATGGCTGCAGCTCCTTGAGCTTGGCGGCATCGCGGGCAGGGTCGGCCCGGTACTTATCGAGGCGCGCGGTGATCGCCTTCAGGTAACGGGCATAGTGTCCCAGCTGGGCCCAGGGCGCAATCGCGATAAAGTTCTTGGGCACCAGCTTTTGCAGCTGCTGCTGGGCATCGGCCGTGGCCTCAGGCGCGTTCTTGGTGTCCTTGATCTTGCGCACCGCCGCCATGTACTCCTGCAAAACGCCAGCGGCCATGCGCGCGACCTCGTTGGCGATCAGGGTCAGGCGCCCGCGCCCCTCCTGCACCCGCTGCTTGAACTGCTCAGCGTCCGCCGGCAGCGGCTCTTGCAAAAAGGCGCGGTCAATCGCCACATTGATGATCTGCTCGCGCAGCTCTTCCTGCGTGCCCAGCGGCATATAGCCCACCGCCATCTTCTGCAGATCGGGAATGTTCTTTTCCAGGTACTTGAGCGCATCGCGGATCTGCAGCGCAAAGAGGCGCCGCAGGCCCAGCGCATGGCGGTTGGCTGCCACCTCGGGCTCGTCAAACACCTCGATGCCGACGCCGTTGCCGTGGTCGATCAGCGCCGGGAAACCAATCAGCGTCTGGTTGCCCTTCTTGATCTCCATGAGCTCGGGCAAGGCGCCAAAGCCCCAATCGGTCCAGAGCTTGTCGGCCGCATGCACGGGCCCCTGGGCCTTGCTGTGCACCGCAGCGCTGGCTGCAGGCGCCGCCTTGCCACCCTGCTTGGCAGGGGCGGCAGGCGCTTGCGCTTGCGCCGGCGCTGCAGCACCATCGGCCTGCGGCGCGATCTTGAGCTCGGCCAACGCCTGGAAGGCGCCACGGGCCTTGGCGCCCCACTGGGCCTTCAGGGCGCCCAGGTTGCGGCCCTGGCCCAGCTGGCGGCCATGCTCGTCGCTGATGCGGAAGTTCATGAACAGATGGGGGCTGAGCATGTCAAGCTTGAAGTCCGCCCGCTTGATGTCCAGCGAGGTCTCGTCGCGTGCCTGCTTGAGCAGCACCTCGACCAGGCTGCCCGCACCAAAGCGCTCGGCACTGCCCAGCAGCTCGGCCAGGCGCTGGGCGTTTTCAGCCAGTGGCACAAAGCGGCTGCGCGGGCGCTGTGGCAGGCTTTTGAGCAAGGCCTGGATCTTGTCCTTGAGCATGCCCGGCACCAGCCATTCAGCGCGTTCCTCGCTCACCTGGTTGAGCACAAAGAGCGGCACCGTCACGGTCACGCCGTCACGCGGGTCACCGGGTTGGTGCAGGTAGCTGGCCGTGCAATCGACCCCGCCCATCTTGATGGTCTTGGGGAAGGCCGCCGTCGTGATGCCGGCGGCCTCATGGCGCATCAGCTCGTCGCGCGAGAGGCGCAGCAGATCGGGGTTGCGCGCGCTCTCGTCCTTGACCCAGCGCTCGAGCGCCCGGCCGGTGCAGATATCCTGCGGAATCTGCTGGTCGTAGAACGCATAGATCAGCGCATCGTCCACCAGCACATCCTGGCGGCGGCTCTTGTGCTCCAGCTCCTCGACCTTGGCAATCAGCTTCTGGTTGGCCTGCAAGAACGGCAGGCGCGTCTCCCAGTCGCCCTCAACCAGCGCCTGGCGGATAAAGATATCGCGCGCGCCTTGCGGGTCGATCTTGCCGTAGCTGATGCGGCGCTGGCTGTAGACCACGAGGCCATACAGGGTAGCGCGCTCATAGGCGGCCACCTCGCCCTGCTTTTTCTCCCAGTGCGGATCCAGCAACTGCTTGCGCAGCAGATGCGCGCCCACCTGCTCGAGCCACTGGGGCTCGATGGCGGCAATGCCGCGCCCGTAGAGGCGCGAGGTCTCGACCAGCTCGGCCGCCACAATCCAGCGGCCGGGTTTTTTGGACAGGTGCGCACCGGGGTGCGGGTGGAAGCGGATGCCCCGCGCGCCCAGGTAGCCATCGCCCTCCTCGGTCTTGAAGCCGATATTGCCCAAGAGGCCCGAGAGCATCGACAGATGCACGGCCTCATAGCCAGCGGCCTCCTCATTCATCGGCCAGCGCTGCTCCTTGACCACCGTCAGCAACTGCGAATGGATGTCACGCCACTCGCGCACGCGACGGATATTGATGAAGTTCTGGCGCAGCAGCTGCTCCCACTGGCGGTTGCTGAGCTTGTGGCTGGCCTCGTCGGCCACTACGCTGTCTTGCGGCGTGAAAGCGGCCAGCGGCGCGGCGGACTCCACCGATGCAGCCGCACCCGTGCTGCGCTGGGCCACCGGCAAAAAGGCGGCATTGCGCCCTATCGCCTGGCCCTTGGCCGGGGCTGCTTGCTGGGCCATGTCCTTGCGGCTCTTGGCCACCACCTTGCCGCCACGCGCATCCTGCAGCCATTTCCACAGGCGCAGGTAGCCGCTGAACTCGCTTTTTTCGTCGTCAAACTTGGCATGCTGCTGGTCGGCCTGCTGCTGCGCTTCCAATGGGCGGTCGCGCACATCCTGCACGCTCAGCGCCGAGGCAATCACCAGCACCTCGGCCAGCGCGCCGCGCTCGCGCGCTTCGACAATCATGCGCGCCACGCGCGGGTCCAGCGGCAGGCGCGACAAGGCCTGGCCCATCGGCAGCAGCTCGCCTTGTTCATCGACCGCGCCCAGCTCGGCGAGCAGTTGGTAGCCGTCGGCAATGGCGCGGCCCGACGGTGCTTCGAGAAACGGAAAATTCACCACATCGCCCAGGCGCAAGGCCTTCATGCGCAGGATGACGCCGGCCAAGGACGAGCGCAGAATTTCCGGATCGGTGAAGGGGCTGCGCGACTGGAAATCGGCCTCGTCATAGAGACGTATGCAGATACCGTTGGCCACGCGCCCGCACCGGCCGGCGCGCTGGTTGGCCGCCGCCTGGCTGACGGGCTCGACCAGCAGCTGCTCGACCTTGCTGCGGAAGGAATAGCGCTTGACCCGGGCCGTGCCGGCATCGATCACATAGCGGATGCCGGGCACGGTGAGCGAGGTCTCGGCCACATTGGTGGCCAGCACGATGCGCCGGCCGGTATGGCCTTCAAAGATGCGGTCCTGCTCGGCCTGCGACAGGCGCGAGAAGAGCGGCAGCACCTCGGCATTGCGCAGCACCGGTGAGTGCTGCAGGTGCTTGCGCAGATGGTCGGCGGCCTCGCGAATCTCGCGCTCGCCAGGCAGAAATATCAGAATGTCGCCGCCAGCCCCACCGGTCCACAACTCGTCGACGCCATCGGCAATCGCATCGTTGAGGTCGTAGTCCTTGGCATCTTCAAAGGGCCGGTAGCGCATCTCCACCGGGAAGGTGCGGCCCGAGACCATGATCACCGGCGCCGGGCCTTGCGGGCCGGCAAAGTGCTTGGCAAAGCGGTCGGCATCGATGGTGGCCGAGGTCACCACCACTTTCAGATCCGGGCGCTTGGGCAGGAGCTGGCGCAGATAGCCCAGCAAAAAGTCGATATTGAGGCTGCGCTCATGGGCCTCGTCGATGATCAAGGTGTCGTATTGCTTGAGCAGCGGATCGGTCTGGGTCTCGGCCAGCAAGATACCGTCGGTCATCAGCTTGACCGAGGCGTCCTTGGACAAACGGTCCTGAAAACGCACCTTGTAGCCCACCACATCGCCCAGCGGCGTCTGCAGCTCTTCGGCAATGCGCTTGGCCACGCTGCTGGCCGCAATCCGGCGGGGCTGCGTGTGGCCGATCAAATGGCCGCGCACCTCGCCCTTGTCATTGGGGGTGGCATTGACCTTGCCGCGGCCCAGGGCCAGTGCAATCTTGGGCAGCTGGGTGGTTTTGCCCGATCCGGTCTCGCCGCAGACGATGATGACCTGGTGGCGGTCCATGGCCTCCATGATTTCATCACGGCGGGCGGAAACTGGCAGGGATTCGGGAAACGTAATCTTGAGCGACATAGGGGCAGCATTATCCCCGCAGCAAGCCCCCACAGGTTGCGAAGCCGCAACAACGCCTTGGGCCCACGCAGGCTTTGCCGCTCAATCGCTGCTGCCGCCCCCGCAGCTGCTTCCGCCACAACTGCTGCCGCTGCAGCTGGACGCGCCGCCCTCGCTGTCCGCACTGGTGCTGCTGCTCACCATATCGGCGCTATCGCCTGCGCTGCTGTCGCCACGGTGGCTGCCGCTGTCGCTGCTGGCGCTAGCACTGTTATCAGCACTGCTGCCCGCCGCCCCGGCGCCGAGCGCTGCAGCAAATGCGCTGGCCCATTGGCCCAGCAACTGCGGCGGGTACAGCCAGCCATCGTCAATCGCGGCAGCGGCATCGAGCGCAAACAACAGCGGTATGCCGCCCAGCAGTGCGCCCACCATATAGCGCCGGGTGTGCATCGCCGCATTCCAGCTCGGCTGCATCGCTGCTGCCTGGCTCTGTGATGGCCCAGCGCTGGCGGCCTGCGCGGGCAGGTGGTGAAACATATGGCCAAAGGCCTGCTGGCAAAACTGCTGGTAGCGCCGCGTATCCAGAATAAAGGCATGCCAGAGCATATCGGCCAGGCGTGAGGGCATCTGCAGCTGCGCGCGGGGAGCGAGCCAGTGCATGATAAAAAACTGGCGCAGCGCCTCTTCGGCCTGCGCCAGGCTCGCGTCATTCAGATGCGGGTAGTCACGCCAGAGCGCCTTGCGGTAGGCGGCATCCAAGCGGTATTGCTGCAAAAAGCGCAGCTGGCGGCGTTTGCGCAGGGTGCGCCAACCCAGCAGGGCCAGGCCGACCGCAAGTATGGCCAGGAAGATCGGAAACATCAGGCCGACCCAGCGCCAAAGCTGGCGCGGATGCAGCCAGGTGCGCGATCAAGCCTTAGGCGCGGGCACATCGATGGCCTCGCCAATCGCATAGAAATGGCCGCCTGCCACATAGTGCAAAGTGCGCAGGTCTTGCGGCGCAGTCTCGAAATGCCAGTGGCCCTCCCGGAACACCCGGTCATCGGCCCAGGCGCCGGTGACCTCGCCAATGAACAGGTCATAGCTGTGCTGGTTGTGCGGCTCGGGCAGCAGGCGGCATTCCAGCCAGGCGGCGCAGCCAGCGACCAAGGGCGTTTGCTGACCGGGGGCATCAAACAGCTGCACGCCCGACTGGGCGAGCTTGCCCGGCTGCTGCAGCGCGCTGATCGTGCCCAGCTCTACCGTCAAGGCGGCGATGGGCACGGTGGGCAGCTGCAGCGCAAAGCGGCCGCTGGCCTCGACCAGCGCGCGGGTGCGCGTGGCCTTGTCCAGCACCACGGTCACCTTGGGCGGTGTGAAGTCCAGCGCGCAGGCCCAGGCGGCGGCCATCACATTGCGCTCGCCGCCATGGGTGGCGGACACGAGCACCGTGGGGCCGTGGTTGAGCAGGCGGTAGGCTTTTTCCAGCGCCACCGGTTGGAAATGGGGGTCGGCGCTGCCAGAGATCAGGTCCATAGAGGGGGTCTGCAAGTACAAGATCCCTCCATTGTGCATGCCTGCACCACCGAGCGCATCAAGCCGCGCAGCCTCCCGCTCAATCGATGCGGATCTGCGCGGCCTTGACCACCCGCGCCCATTTGTCGATCTCCGACTGCAGGCGCTGCGCCATCTCCTCGGGCGTGCCGGGGTCGGCCTCGGCGCCCGCCACATAGAGGCGCTGGCGCACTTCCTGGGCGCGCATCACCTGGTTGAAATCGGCATTGACCTTGGCAACGATCTCCTTGGGCGTGCCCGCCGGCGCAAACAGCGCCGCCCAGGAATAGGCCTCATAGCCAGGCAATCCCTGCTCGGCAATGGTGGGCACCTCGGGCATCAGCGCCGAGCGCTTGGGGCTGGCAACGCCCAGCACGCGGACCTTGCCGCTCTTGATATGGCCGATGGCGGTGGGCGCGTCGCTGAACATCATGGCCACCTGGCCGCCCAGCACATCGGTCATCGCCGGGGCACTGCCCTTGTAGGGAATGTGCAAGAGCTTGGTGCCGGCATGCATGTTGAACAGCTCCCCGGCCAGGTGCGTGCCACCGCCATTGCCCGACGAGGCAAAGGCCAGGTTGCTGCCCGGCTTTTTGGCCAGCGCGATCAGCTCCTGCACATTCTTGGCAGGCACGCTGGGGTTGACCACCAGGAACACCGGGAACATGGCCGCAAAGCTCACCGGCACAAAGTCCTTCTGGATGTCATAGCTCAGCTTGGGATGCAGCGAGGGGTTGACCGAATGGTGGATTGCGCCGACAAACAGGCTGTAGCCGTCGGCCGGTTGGCGCGACGCCATCTCCGCGCCAATGATGCCGCCGCCGCCAGCACGGTTGTCGATAAACGTGCCCTGGCCCCAGAGCTGGCCCAGCGGCGGCACAAAAGCCCGCGCCGTCGTATCAACCGGGCCGCCGGGCGGGAAGGGAACGATGAATTTCACCTGCTTGCTGGGGTAGTCGGCCGCATGCGCAGCCCCCGCATGCAGCAAAGGCAGGCCGGCGGCCAGGGGCGCTGCGCCCAGCGCCAGCAGCTGGCGGCGGTTGATGGTGGTGGTCATGCTTGTCTCCAGGCTATTTTTTGCAAAACCGCCATCATCGGCCCGGCGCGCCGGTTTGCCCACACCTGCGCCGTTTGTGATTGCGAAACCTCCACTTCGCGCCAGCCAAAATGGACAGCGCAGCACTGATGGATTTTTCCCATGGCGCTGAGGTCAAATCTGCAGCCAACTGCATGCAGGCGCGCGATGTTTGTATAACAATAGCGGCAGCCGCAAACCGCCGATCTGGCGTGCTTCTAGGAAATACCCCCACACCCCACCCCCATGTCCGCTGTATTCAATTTCACCTTTGTGCCCTGGTTCCGCTCGGTGGCGCCTTATATCCATAAGTTTCGCAACCAGACTTTTGTAGTGGGCGTGACAGGTGAGGCGATTGCAGCGGGCAAGCTGCAATCGATTGCCCAGGATCTGGCCTTGATCCAGGCGCTGGGTGTCAAGATCGTGCTGGTCCATGGTTTTAGGCCCCAGGTCAATGAGCAGCTGGCGGCCAAGGGCCATGCGCCGCGTTACTCGCATGGCATCCGGGTGACCGATTCGGTGGCGCTCGACTGCGCCCAGGAGGCCGCGGGCCAGCTGCGCTTCGAGATTGAAGCGGCCTTCAGCCAGGGCCTGCCCAATACCCCGATGGCCGGCGCCACGGTGCGCGTGATCTCGGGCAACTTCGTCACCGCGCGCCCGGTCGGCATTGTCGATGGCGTCGATTTCATGCATTCGGGCCTGGTGCGCAAGGTCGATGTTGGCGGCATCCACCGCACCCTGGACATGGGCGCGATGGTACTGGTCTCGCCGTTTGGCTTCTCGCCCACGGGCGAGGCCTTCAACCTCAGCATGGAAGAAGTGGCCACGCGCGTGGCCATTGAGCTCAAAGCCGACAAGCTGATGTTTCTCACCGAAGTGGCCGGCATCCGCCTGAACCCGCTCGAGCCCGAAGGAGAAGACAACCCGGTCGACACCGAGCTGCCGCTGGATGTGGCGCAAAAGCTGCTTGCCCAGTTGCCGCCCGCCACCTTGCCCACCGATGTCGGTTTTTACCTGCAGCATTGCGTCAAGGCCTGCAAGGAAGGCGTGGAGCGCAGCCACATCCTGCCCTTTGCGACCGACGGCGCGCTGCTGCTGGAAGTCTATGTGCACGATGGCATCGGCACCATGGTGATTGACGAGCGCCTCGAAGAGCTGCGCGAGGCCAAGCCCGATGATGTCGGCGGCATTTTGCAGCTGATCGAGCCTTTCGAGAAGGATGGCACCCTGGTCAAGCGCAGCCGCACCGAGATCGAGCGCGATATCTCCGCCTACACCATCATCGAGCACGATGGCGTGATCTTCGGCTGCGCGGCCCTCTACCCCTACCCGGAAGCGGGCACTGCCGAGATGGCTGCTGTGACCGTATCGCCGCAAAGCCAGGGCACGGGTGACGGCGAAAAGCTGCTCAAGCGCATCGAGCAACGCGCCCGCGCCACGGGCCTCAAGAGCATTTTTGTGCTCACCACCCGCACGATGCACTGGTTCCTCAAGCGCGGCTTCCAGCCGGTGGATCCGGACTGGCTGCCCGAGCAGCGCAAGGCCAAGTACAACTGGAGCCGCAAGAGCCAGGTGCTGGTCAAGTACCTGTGATCGCCTGGCGCTAACGCGCCAAGGGGCCCTGCCTGCGCCGGCAGCGCCCTTGACCCAAACTGCCCCTGACAAGGGGCAGTTCTGTTTGAAGCGGGGCGATCAGCGTCCGATCCATCCCTCCTTTCAATCCCCAGTTAGCCCCAGAGCTTCACCAGCTCGGCGGCCACCCGGGCCAGTGCCGCATCGCGCGCCTTGGGCTCGGCCTTGCATTCAGTCAAGTAGCTGGTCACCAGAATCGGCGTCGCAGCACCGGGCGCCCACAGCAGGCCAATGTCGTTGCGGGTGCCCGGTCCCGAGCCGGTCTTGTCCGCCACCTTCCAGCCCGGGGCACCTGCACGCAGGCAGTGGTCGCCCGTCGTATTGGCTTGCATCCAGCCGACGAGTCTTTCGCGGTGGGCGGCGCTCAGGGCCTTGCCCAGGGTCAGCGCGCGCATGCTGCTCAGCATCGCCAGCGGGCTGGTCGTATCGCGCACATCGCCGGGTTTGGATTCGCTCATCGCAGGCTCGATGCGGTCCAGCCGCGTGGTCGGGTCACCCAAGCTGCGCATATAGGCGGTAAAACTGGCCGGGCCACCCACGCGCTCCAGCAGCAGGTTCGCAGCGCCGTTGTCGCTGATCGTCATGATGGCGTCGCACAGCGCCTCAACCGTCATCGGGGCCCTGCCGGCAAATTTCTCGGTCACCGGCGAATGCTCGACCAGCACCGAGCGGTCAAACGTCAGCATGGCATCCAGCCGGTCCTGGCCGGCATCCACTCGCGAGAGCACCTGGGCGGCCAGCAGCATCTTGAAGGTGCTGCACATCGCAAAGCGCTCATTCTGGCGCCAGCCCAGCGCCGCGCCGGTCACGGTGTTCAGCGCCGACACGCCCAGGCGCCCGCCCACTGCGCGCTCGAGGGCCTGCATGGCCTGGGCAAACTGGCGCTCTGCCGCCTTGTCTGCCGATGGCGCAGCGGCCCAGGCGCGTGCGGAGGTGGCGACCAGGCTGGCAGCACCCATAGTCAAGAAAAACTTTCTTCTGTACATGGCTTTCAATCCTTAAAATTCGTTGTTATCCGGTGGACAGGCGTAAATTTACCGAGATCCCGCGCGCTTGACCAACGATGAAAACCAAGAAAACCCACAAGAAAAACTTATAGCTTATGCACCTGCCTTTGAATGCCCTGCGCGCCTTCGATGCCGCAGCACGCCACCTCAATCTGACGCGGGCGGCGCTGGAGCTGCATGTGACCCAGGCCGCCATCAGCCAGCACATTCGCCAGCTCGAAGACCAGCTGGGCAAACCGCTGTTTCGCCGCCTGCCGCGTGGCCTGGCGTTGACCGATGAAGGCATGGCCCTGGTGCCGGCGGTGGCCCAGGCCTTTGGCAGCCTGTCGCGCGCCTTGGCCCAGGTGCAGGACAGGCGGCCGCACGAGGTGCTGTCGGTCGGCGTCGTGGGCACGTTTGCGGTGGGCTGGTTGCTGCCCCGGCTGCGCGCCTTTCAGGAGGCCCATGCCTTTGTCGACCTGCGCCTGTTCACCCACAACAACCGGGTGGACCTGGCGGGCGAAGGCTGGGACTGCGCGATCCGCTTTGGCGATGGCGCCTGGCATGGCACGGCGGCCCGGCAGTTGCTGCAGGCGCCGCTCACGCCCATGTGCGCCCCCGCGATTGCCGCACGCCTGCAGCAGCCGGCCGACCTGGCGCGCGAGACCTTGCTGCGCACCTACCGCGCAGGCGAGTGGGAGCAGTGGTTCGCCCAGAACAAGCTCGCCTGCCCCAGCCTGCGCGGCACCGTGTTCGATTCATCGCTCACGCTGGCCGAAGCGGCAGCGCAGGGCCTGGGCGTCGCGCTGCTGCCATTGCGCCTGTTTTCCCGGGACCTGCAGGCAGGCCGCCTGGTCGCGCCGCTCGCGCAGACCTTGGACACCGGCAGCTACTGGCTCACGCAGCTGAAATCGCGCAGCCCCACGTTGGCGATGCAGACCTTCGAGCGCTGGCTGCTCGCGCAATGCGGGCAGGAGCAGCCCCCCGATACGCGCGCTGCAGCGCTGCCCTAGCACGCCGCCGGGTGCTCTCCTACACGCGGCCCGGCCCTTGTCAGACAATGCGCGGGCAGCGCGCCGCCTAGGATATAAAGTAACGACGCGTTCTTGTACAAAAACACGCTGCAGCGATGCGGCATGACAACCACCGAGAGGACATCCATGCTTTCTACCCGTTACCTCGCCTCCCTGTCCGCCGTGGCCGCAGCCTTGCTGGCCGCCGGTTGCGCCACCACCGGCGACATCGAAGACCTGCCCCGCCCCAAGTCGGGCCACTGGCAGATCAGCTCCACGGACCAGGAAGGCCGGACCGTCCAGTTCCAGGACTGCATGGACAAGGACACCTTCTACAAGACCCGTGAGCTGCAAAAGGCCAAGTACGATGTGCAGCAATGCAAGACCGCGAGCCTGAAGGACAGCAATGGCTGGCAATTCACCTCCAACTGCAAGGTCGGCCAGACCGAGCAGCGCATCGAGAGCAGCCGCAAGATCACCGGCGACTTCCAGCACAACTTCCATGTGCTGTCGGTCACCAAGCAGCAGATGCCCGATGGCAGCACGGTAGAGACCACCCGCAATATCAAGGGCGAGTACCTGGGTGCCTGCCCCGCGGGCATCAACCCCGGTGACCGCGTCTTTGAAGGCGGCGGCAAGATCAACTTCTACGACATCACGGGCCTGAGCCCCAAGTGATCAGGAAGCGGTAAGCCCGCAAGCGCCGCAAACACCGCCCGGCCCTGCCGGGCTTTTTTACGCCTGCACGCTGGGCCATTTTGCTGATCCAGGTCTAGAAATGGGCGATTCAGATACAGTACGATGTTCAGCCGTTGGACTGCGGCCCGCCCGCCATGGGGATGCCTGCGCAGGCCACCCTGCCGGTGCCAGCCCCATGGGGCCACCCCAAGTTGGTGGATCGAAGGGCCCTCCTCCAGTCCACCTGGCTTTTCCTATGCACTACCCCGAAAAATACGGCCTGCGGGCGCGCATTTTTCGCAGATTTTCTCCATGTCCCAGCAATACCTTACCGCCGCGCTTTACCAGTTCATCGATCTGCCGGAGTTTGCCCAGTGGCAGCAGCCCTTGCAGGCGCTGTGTGACCAGCACCAGGTCAAGGGCCTGCTGCTGCTCGCCCATGAAGGTATCAACGGCACGATTGCCGGTTTACCCAGCGATGTGCATGCGGTGCTGGACTGGCTCAAGCGCGACCCGCGCCTGACCCATCTGGTGCACAAGGAGGCCTATGCCGACAGCAACCCCTTCTACCGCATGCGCGTGCGCCTCAAGCAGGAGATTGTGACCCTGGGCGTGCCCGAACTGAATCCAGCGCGCAATGCCGGCCAGTATGTGAAGCCCGAGGACTGGAATGCGCTGATCAGCCAGCCCGACGTGGTGCTGGTCGACACCCGCAATGACTACGAAGTGGGCATTGGCAGTTTTGAGGGCGCGGTCAACCCGCACACCAAGAGCTTTACCGAGTTTCCGCAATGGGTGGCTGAGCAGTCCCAGCCCGGCGGCGCGCTGCATGGTAAGCAAAAGGTGGCGATGTTCTGCACCGGAGGCATCCGCTGCGAAAAATCCACCGCCTACATGAAGACCCAGGGTTTTGAGGATGTGTACCACCTCGAAGGCGGCATCCTCAAGTACCTGGAGACGGTGGCCGAGGACGAGTCGATGTGGTGGGGCGACTGCTTTGTGTTTGACGAGCGCGTCTCGGTCGGCCACGGCCTGGTGCGCGGCCCGCACCAGCTGTGCCGCAGCTGCCGCATGCCGCTGGGCGCAGCCGAGCTGGCCCATGCCCACTATGTGCGCGGCGTCAGCTGCCCCTACTGCCACGGCAGCCGCAGCCCTGAGCAACTGCAGTCGCTGGCCGAGCGCCAGCGGCAGATGGACTTGGCGCAGGAGCGCGGTGACACCCATCTGGGCCACACCCAGGCCAGCTCGCAGCAATCGCGCCAGCAAAAGATCGCCGCGCAGCAAGAAGCCTTGCAAGGCCTGCCGGTGCTGTACTCGTTCCGCCGCTGCCCCTATGCGATGCGGGCCCGCCTGGCGCTGGCCTATGCCGGCATCGCCTGCCAGTTGCGCGAGGTCGTCCTCAAGGACAAGCCCCAGGCGCTGCTGGATGCATCGCCCAAGGCCACCGTGCCGGTGCTGGTGCTCGCCGATGGCACGGTGCTCGAAGAGAGCCTGGAGATCATGCTCTGGGCGCTGCGCCAGAACGACCCCGATCAGTGGCTCAGCCCCACCGCCGGCAGCCTGGGCGAGATGCAGGCGCTGATCGCCCGCCATGACAGCGAATTCAAACCGGCGCTGGACCGCTGCAAATACCCCAGCCGCTACCCGCAAGCAGACGCCGCTGCCGCAGCGGCCACTGCCCAGGCCTTTTTGGATGCACTGAACCAGCAGCTGGCTGCGACCGGCTACCTGTTTGGCCGCGACCCAAGCCTGGCCGACATGGCCATCCGCCCCTTTGTGCGCCAGTTTGCCGGCATCGATGAGGCTGCATGGCAGAATCACCCCTGGCCCCATCTGCAAGCCTGGCTGCTGCGTCTGACCGATTCAGCACTGTTCGAGCAGGTGATGGAAAAATACCCTGCCTGGCACCCGGACGAAGCGGGCGTGCTGTTCCGCTGAGCGGACACCGCCCCTGCCGGCACGCAAGTGACAAGCACTACCCCCCAGCGCCCGCTGCAGCGCTTGCCCGGCATTGACCGCCTGCGCCCACCACCGTGCCATGATCCAGTCCATCCAGATTCTGCGTTTTGCTGCCGCCCTGTGGGTGGCGCTCTACCATGCGCGGACCTATAGCTTCTTCCCCGAGCTTCCTGGCTGGCTGCGCGCCATTGCCGAAGGCGGCTTTGTCGGTGTCGATATCTTCTTTGTGATCAGCGGCGTCATCATGGCGCTGGCCACCAGCAACACACCCACCGGCCTGCGTCCTTCCGCCCAGTTTGTGGCCACCCGTTTTTCCCGCATCTACACCGGCTGGTGGCCGGCGATGCTGCTGTACGTCGTTGGATTGCAGGCGCTGGGCGCCATGCCGCCGGATGTGAACCTGCTGTCGTCGGCGCTGCTCTACCCGGCCAATTTCAGCCTGCACATCAATGCGGTGACCTGGACCCTGGTCTTTGAGCTGTATTTCTACCTGCTCATTGGCGCCAGCCTGCTCTTGCCCAAGCCCTGGCGCGACCGGGCCCTCGCTGCCTGGGGCCTGACCATGGTGGTGCTGGTGCTGTACTACGCGGCCACCGGCCGCTACCGGCCGGACATGTTTGCGCAGACCACACCACTCATCTGGTTCTATGCCGCGCCCCTGGTGCTGGAATTCTTTGCCGGCTACTTCATGTACCGCTTTTTGCAGCGCTACCCGCAGCAGCGCTGGTACGCCTGGCTGCTGGCCAGTGCACTGCTGGGCGCCACAGCGGTGTACTACAGCCACACCGCCACTTTGTATGCGCCTGGCATCGTCGGTTTTTACCACTGGGCGGACCGCGCGCTGCTGGTGGGCAGCGCCACCACCGCCCTGGTGGCGGCAGCCTTGCTGCTGCCAATGCCCCAGCACCGGGCATGGCAGCTGCTCGCCAAGCTCGGCGACTATTCATTTGCAATCTATTTGCTGCATCTGCTGGTGTTCCAGCTCGTGCAACGCGCCATCACATCGATGGCGCTCGACATTCCCCACCGCTCGCTCAGCCTGCTGCTGGTGCTGGCGGCCTTGGTCGCGCTGTCGGCCCTGTACTACCACGCGATCGAACACCCCATTTACCAGGCCTGCCGGCGCGCCATTGCGCGCTGGGCGGCCCGCACGCCATGACCCCAGCCCGTATCCATCTGATCTTTGCCCGCGCCCGCAATGGCGTCATCGGCCGCGACAACCAACTGCCCTGGCACCTGCCCGAGGACATGGCCTTTTTCAAGCAAAAGACGGCGGGAGGCACCGTCGTCATGGGCCGCAAGACATGGGATTCGCTGCCGCCGCGCTTTCGCCCGCTGCCAGGCCGCGACAATGTGGTCGTCACGCGCCAAAGCGGCTGGCAGCCCAGCCCCGTCAGCGAACGCGTCCATGTCGCCGCTGATCTAGAGCAGGCCCTCAGCACGGCCCAGGCGCTGGGCCAGCCCGTCTGGGTGATTGGCGGGGCGCAGATCTATGCCCAGTCGCTGGCCCTGGCCGACGAAGTCTGGGTGACCGAGATCGACCAGGACTTTGACGGCGATGCCCATGCGCCGGTGCTCGGCGACCAGTGGCAAGAGGCCTCGCGTGAGCGCCACACCAGCAGCAACGGCCTGCCCTTTGCGTTTGTCTGCTACCAGCGCCAGCCCGCCTGAGCGCGCCGCTCACCGATGGCACCACGCTGGTGCGGCGCAGCAAATTCATGCAAAATGGATTTCATCGAATAGCAATCTGTGGTGCGCCGGGCCCCAAGCACCGGGCGCTGCAACAAGACGGAACACTGTGACGATGAGCCTGGTACAAGCGTTGCCCGCCGGCCCGTTGGATGTGATCGGCGATGTGCACGGCGAGCGCCAGGCACTGGAGTCGCTGGTTCGGCATCTGGGCTATGACGACCATGGCGGCCACCCGGCAGGCCGTACGCTGGTGTTTGTCGGCGATTTCTGCGACCGGGGCCCGGACAGCCCCGGCGTGCTGGCCCTGGTGCGCCGCTGGGTAGAAAACGGCCATGCCTGCGCGGTGCTCGGCAACCATGAAATCAACCTGCTGCGCGAAGATGCCAAGGACGGCTCGGGCTGGTACTTTGACGAGCGCATCGAGGCCGACAACCGCAAATACGCGCCCTATGTGCGCGCGGACCAGGCCTTTGACGACGAAATGCTGCCCTTTTTGCGCCAGCTGCCGCTCGCGCTGGAGCGGCCCGACCTGCGCATCGTTCATGCCGCCTGGATCGACGACAAGATCAACCAGGCCCGCGCGCTGCGGCCCGGCCATGTCGCCCAGGACTATGACCGCCTGGAGCAAGAAGCCTACCTGCACGCCAAGACCCTGGGCATTCCGGCCCGGCTGAAGGCCGAAAACCAGGCCTGGCCCTACCACCTGGAAGATGGCGCCCATTGCCCGCCGTTCATGCCCGCGCATGCGGACAGCGAGCTGAACAAATCCCAGTACAACCCCTTGAAGGTGCTCAGCTGCGGTGTGGAGCGCCGCGGCAGCGAGCCCTTCTATGCCGGCGGCAAATGGCGCTTTGTCGAGCGTGTGGCCTGGTGGGATGCGTATACCGACAACACGCCCGTCATCGTCGGCCACTACTGGCGCCGCATCCATGAGCTTGACCGCTCGGTGCTGGGCAAGGGCGACCAGGATTTGTTCGCCGATATCAACCCGCATGCCTGGCACGGCCTGCGCGGCAATGTGTTTTGTGTGGACTTCTCCGTGGGCGCGCGCTGGACGGCCCGGCTCGCCGGCCAGCCGCCCGAGCAGGACTTCAAGCTCGCGGCGCTGCGCTGGCCCGAACGGGTGCTGATGCTCGACGATGGCAGCGCGGCGCCCACCACGCACTTTCTGCAGGCGCCCGCACCGGCGCTGGTTTGACGCCCCAGCTACACATTCAGACGCGAAAAAGCGGCCAATGGCCGCTTCGTCGTTGATGGGCCGGAGCCCTCTGCACCTTGGCAAGGCGCAAGGGCTATGCCTTACAGCCCCAGGGCCGCAATACCCGCCTTGGCGATCTGTGCATCTTCCGGTGCCTTGACACCGCTGACGCCCACGGCGCCCAGGCATTCGCCGTCCTTGATGATCGGCACGCCGCCTTCGAGCATGCCGTCGATCAGCGGAGCGCTCAGGAAAGCGGTGCGGCCACCATTGATCATGTCCTCAAAACCCTTGCTCTCGCGGCGGCCCAGCGCCGAGGTGCGGGCCTTGGCCACGCAGATGTGGGCCGACACGGGGGCTGCGCCGTCGCGGCGGATCATGCCCAGCAGGTTGCCGCCGTCGTCCACCACCGCAATGCTGACGATCCATTGGTTCTTGACCGCTTCGGCCTCGGCCGCATTCAACACCGCCTTGACGTCGGCCAACTCCAGCACTGCTTTGGTTTTCATGGTGACTCCTTGGAAAAAAATCGGGAAACCCGGTTGTTCAGCCTGCCAGCTTAACGGCATTCCAGCACGCTAATCAATCACATGCATCACAGCATTTGTGCCTAAAACGGGGGTAATCCCCCGGCGGCATCAGGCTGCTGCGTTTTCTGCTGCAGCGCTCGGCTCGGCAGCGTCGGCCGTGTCCACGGCGGCCGTCTCCACGGTGGCCGTCTCCACGTCGGCCGCATCATCCCCCTCGGTCTTGACCGAAGGCGCATGGCCATCCCATTCAAACACGGCCATGCTCTCGACGTGGGCGGTATGCGGAAACATGTTGACCACGCCAGCAGCCACACAGCGGTAGCCGGCCTGGTGCACCAGCAGTCCGGCATCGCGCGCCAGCGTCGCGGGGTTGCAGCTCACATAGACGATGCGCTTGGGCGGTGTCCAGTCCTTGGCGCTGTCAGGCAGCGGCGCCGTATCAGGCACCTGGTGGCGCGCCTTGTGGATGTCGGCCAGCGCCTTGGACAGCGCAAACGCGCCTTCACGCGGTGGATCGACCAGCCACTTGTCGGCTTGGCCATCGGCGATCAGCA
Organism: Comamonas sp. MYb69; assembly: GCF_037479315.1. Taxonomy (NCBI): domain Bacteria; kingdom Pseudomonadati; phylum Pseudomonadota; class Betaproteobacteria; order Burkholderiales; family Comamonadaceae; genus Comamonas; species Comamonas sp. MYb69. Next base: position 98,023 of record NZ_JBBGZG010000005.1, on the reverse strand, counting down.
TCTCGGGCGTCATCTCGAACAGATTGCGGGCCACAAAGCGCGTGGGCGCGAGCGCGCTGCCTGCGGGGCGGGTCGCATTGTTGGCGGCATAGTTCTCGTGCGAGCGCTGCACCAGGGTCTCCGAGCCCTCGATGCCCAGCACCTCGCCAGCCATCGTGCCAATCGGCAAGGTGAAGTTGCCCAGGCCGCAGAACCAGTCGATCACACGCTCGGTCTTCTTCGCATCCAGCAGGCGCAGCGAGCGCGTCACCAGCACCTGGTTGATGTGCGGGTTGACCTGGGTGAAGTCGGTGGGCTTGAACGGCATCGTGATGCCGAAATCGGGCAGCGCATAGGACAGCTGCTCGCCCACGCCATCCATCAGGTGCACGGTGTCCGGCCCCTTGGGCTGCAGCCACCATTGCACCTTGTGGGCTGCGGCGAAATCGCGCAAGCGCTGCAGATCGGCGTCGCTCAAAGGCTCCAGGTGGCGCAGCACCAAGGCGGTGACCTGGTCGCCGCAGGCCACCTCGATCTGCGGGCAAGTCTCGCGGGCATCGAGGCTGCCGATCAGCGCGCGCATCGGCATCAGCAAGGCATCGACATGGGGCGGCAAGATCTTGCAGGTTTCCATGTCGGCGATGTAGCGGCTCTTGCGCTCATGGAAGCCCACCAGCACCTTGCCCTTCTTGGCGACATAGCGCACCGACAGGCGCGAGCGGAAGCGGTAACCCCAGCTGGGGCCCTCGATGGGGCGCATCACCGTCTCGGCCACCACCTTGCCCAGGTGCCAGAGGTTGTCTTCGAGCACGCGCTGCTTGGTGGCAATTTGCGCGCCCACATGCAGATGCTGCATCTTGCAGCCGCCGCAGGCGCCGGCATGCAGGCCAAAGTTGGGGCAGCCGGGCCGCACGCGCTGCGACGATTCGCGGTGGATCTGCAACAGATCGGCCTGCTCCCAGTTGTTTTTCTTGCGCCGGGTCTTGGCACTCACCCATTCTGTCGGCAGCGCGCCATCGACAAAGACGACCTTGCCATCGGCACGGCGCGCCACGCCCTGGGCGTCCATGTCCATGGACACGATCTTCAAAGCATCTGCGGGGAACTGCGCCGCTTCGGCGGCATCGGGGGATTCGGGAATATTCTGTGGGGTCTGCGCTTGGCTCATCCCGGTATTTTCGCAGGCTGGGCAATGGCCTGCGGCCAACCTCTGGCAATTTGACGTGCGGGAGCGCAAAAAATCACGGTGGAGCCCATATCAGCTTTGCCAATGCCGGGCCTTGCTGTGCTGCCGCCTCGTCATACAGGTCCCGGTGGCGCATCACCTCATCCATGTGCCGCTCGGCCCACAGGCGCAGCGCATCCAGCGTGGCAGCCAGCGACTGGCCCAGCGGGGTCAGGCTGTATTCCACTTTGGGCGGCGAACAGGCAAAGACTTCGCGCCGGACAATGCCATCACGCTCCAACGCCCGCAGCGTTTGCGTCAGCATCTTTTGAGACAGGCCCTCAATGCCCTTGCGCAACTGCCCAAACCGCCACGGCCCTGAGCGCAGCAGGCCCAGCACCAGCACCGTCCATTTGTCGGCTACGCAGTCCAGCACCTGCCTGGTGGGGCAGGTGGCGAGATAGGGGTTCCAGGCGGGGCGGCAGCGGTCGATGGTCACTTTTTGGTTCCTATGTCACTTTTCAGTGTCTTATTGCAACTATTTATCGCTACCTTTAAGCTCATCATTTTTCATGCATCTGCCCAATGCAGCATGCGTTTATTCAACGAGGAATGACTATGAACACAGCACAGAACATGGATGTCGTACGCCGCTACTTTGAGGCAGTCGCACGAGGCGATCTCGGCGGCGTTGGCGCCGCTTTCAGTGACGATATTGAATGGCACCAGCCCGGCAAGGGCGCCCTCTCCGGGTTGCACCGAGGCAAGGCTGCGGTCTTCGCGTTGCTGGGCCAGTTCATGCAGCGCAGCCAAGGGAGCTTTCGCATCGACAAGGTCGGCCCGCTGATGGCCCAGGGCGATCTGGTCAGCACCTCCTTGCACTTCTGCGCTGAAAAGCCAGGTGCAGCCATCGCCATGTCGGGCATTGATGTGCTGTGGGTTGAGAACGGACTCATCAGGGAGGTCTGGCTGTTCTCCGAGGACCAGGACGCAGAAGACGCCTTCTGGGGCTAACAGCGCTATGCAGGCCAGCATGGTACATGCCTGCTTGAAAATACCGAAGGGCAGCCACGCTGCCCTTCGGTATTTGGTGATGCGCTTACTGCGCCGTGATCATGCTGCCCAGGCTCAACTGGTCGGTGACCATGTTGGCGCTGCTCGATGTGAGCTTCTTGCCGCCTGGCAGTGCATGCACCTCGGTAACGCACACGGCATTGTTGGGCGTGAAGACAACACGACTGCCGCTGGGCAGCTCGCTTGCCGTCTGGTGCAGCGGCTTGGACATGTCCACTGGGGGCTCAGCACTGCGATACACCACCTCGTTCTTGCTGTCATAGACCGTGTAGCAGGCAGCCTGCGCCCAGGCCGAGGCCGTGAGCGCCAGCATCGCAAGCGCTGTGGATTTGAAGCTGTAACTGGAACCGGACATGGTTGGAACTCCCGCAATATTTTTTATCGATACTGCGAAGTTACCAAATTTTCCTAAACGTTGCATCCCCATTTCCAGGGGAAAGGTCAAGAAAAATCAACCAAAAACAAAAACTTACACAACTGAAGCAAGTCAGCAGGATTTATCAATATCAGTATTGATAATTATTCTCATTCAATGTTATTATTCGCCCATCGCCGCTGTCAGGGGCCTTGCGCATGTACACATGCCCAGCGCCCTCGCAACTGTGATTGTTTCATCGTGGGGCGACTCTTGGGGCCCGTTCAGCTCCAGGGTCGTTTTGGCCAGCCAACGATCTTTTCGCACAGCCACGCATTTTTTCGATGAAACCCGCGCAGCCGATGGGCACTCCCCACTGCAACCGCTGCGACGATCCTTGCTCAAAACGGCCCTGCCCTGCTGCACCGGCCTGCGACCTCGACAACACCCCCCAAGCTCTGGCACCAACGGCTACAACTCGCCTTGTCGCAATCCGCTCGAGCGCCTGACCTGGCGCTCCGTCGCCTCTTCCAGCACCGCGAAATTGCTGCTGCCGCCGGCCACAACCGTGAGCCAGCGCTTGGCCCGGGTCAGGCCGGTGTAGACCAGCTCGCGGGTCATGATCGGTGACAGGCTGGGCGGCGATACAACGGCCGCATGGCTGAACTCCGAGCCCTGCGATTTGTGGATGGTCATCGCATACACCGTCTCGACTGCCTGAAGGCGGCTGGGCAGCACCCAGCGCAGGCCCTCGCTGGTGGCAAACACCACGCGCAGCGCGCCCTGCGCTACCGCGGCGCCACTGGCCCCGCCAGCGTCAAGCGCCTGGCCCGCCGGCATCTGCACCGTGATGCCGATATCGCCATTCATCAGCTTGAGGCTGTAGTCATTGCGGGTCACCAGCACCGGGCGGCCCGCATACCAGCCGCTGCTTTGCGCAATCAGCTCGCGGTGGGCCAGCAGCTGGGCAATGCGCTCATTGAGCCCTTCGACGCCCCAGGGGCCGCTGCGCAGCGCGCACAGCACCTGGAACTCGCCATGCGCTTTCAACAGGCGCAGCGCCCATTGGTTCAAGGCCTCGGGGCTGGGGTTGGCCGGCATCTCGCGCAGCACCTGCAGGTAGTGGCCATAGCCCACCGGCCCCGCGTCGCGCTTGGCGGCACTGTCGACAAAGCGTTTGCCACCGCCATCCAGCACCAGCTGGGCCAGCGACGAATGCGTCAGATCCGGCACCGCATAGGCGGCCAGATCAGGGTAGCCCGCCTTCAGCAGCGGCTTGATCGCCTTGCGCCGCCCGGCATTGACAACACTGGCCAGCTGGCCGATACCGCTGTCGGCATGGAAGCGGTGGCTGACCCGCAGCATGGCCACCGCTTGGTCCAGCGGCTTGCCCGCCATATCCTGCAGCTCAGCGGGCACCTGCTGGCCGGTGACCTGCTGCAGCCACTGCGCCGTTTCGTGCCAATACAGGCCCCGCTCGGACTGGGCGCAGAGCTCCCCCAGCACCGCGCCGGCTTCCACCGATGCGAGCTGGTCCTTGTCGCCCAGCAGCACCAGCCTGGCCTGCGCAGGCAAGGCCGACAGCAAGGCCGCCATCATCTCCAGATCGACCATCGAGGCCTCATCGACCACCAGCACATCGAGCGCCAGCGGGTGCTGGGCATCATGGCGAAAATGCCGGCTGTCGGGCCGGCTGCCCAGCAGCCGGTGCAGGGTTTGGGCGTCGGACGGGATCAGCGGTTTCAAGCTACGCGCCTCGCCACTGCCCGGCGCCGGCGGCACCGCTGGCAGCTGCGCATCCGCCAGGCGCTGCAAGGCCTGCACGATCGATTCGGACAGGCGTGCCGCCGCCTTGCCGGTGGGCGCAGCCAGGCAGATGCGCAGCGGCCGGCCGTTCTGCTGCAGCGCCATGCTCTGCAGCAGCGCCAGCAGCTTGACCACGGTGGTGGTCTTGCCGGTGCCGGGGCCGCCGGTGATGATGGAAAAGGCGCTGGAGGCCGCCAAGGCGCAGGCCATTTTCTGCCAGTCGGGCGAATCGGTAGCCTGGTCACCCGCCGGTGCAAACAGCTGGTCCAGCGCCTGGCGCAGCATTGCATCTTGCGCGGCGCTGCGGCCCTGGCGCAGATGCTGGCTGGCAGTGATGCGCTGGCCAATCGCCTGCGCCACATCCTGCTCGTACTGCCAATAGCGGCGCAGATAGAGGCGATCGCCTTGCAGCACCAGCGGCGTGCCGCCCTGGCTGGGCTTGCCGGGCGCGGCCACCAGCGCGCTCGCCTGCAAGGCCGATTGCCACTGCAGCAGGTTGACCTGGGCCAGCAGCTCGCTGGGCAGCGGCAAGGGCGTGGGCTCGGTGGCGCCACTGCCCTGCGCCACGGTATCGGGCGGCAGCGACAGCGCAAAACGGCTGTTGTCCAGGGTGGCCTGCAGATCCAGACAGACATGGCCCCGGCCCAGTTGGTGGCTGGCCAGTGCGGCGGCCAGCAGCACCAGCGGTGATGCGGCGGGATCGAGTTCGTGCAGAAAAAGCACCAGCGCCTGGTCCAGGCTGCGCAGCCAGCCATGGGCGGTCCAGCGCTCTACCGTGTGCAGCAGGCTGGCGGTGGCGCCGTCGGGCATGGCCAGCGTGCGGGCAGCCGATCGCTGGGTGGGCAGGCCATCTTGAGCCTGGCCGTTCTCTGGCAGGCCGTCCTGGGGTTCTGTCGTCATTGCATTCATCATCATTGCGCAAACAGCGCATCGAGCGCATCCATCAGTGCACGCGGGGGCTTGTCATGGTAGAGGCCCTGGTGGTCCGCACCGACGCCCCGCAAAAACCAATACCGCACACCGCCCACATCGCGCTCGTAGTCATAACCGGGAAGACGCTGCTGCAGCAGGCGGTGCAGCGCATAGGTGTACAGAACATACTGCAGGTCATAGCGGTGCTGCAGCACGGCAGCGGCCATGGCTTCTGCCGTGTAGGCGGCACTGTCCGCGCCCAGCCAGTTGGATTTGTAGTCCATCACATAGTAGCGGCCGCCCTGCTCGAACACCAGGTCCATATAGCCCTTGAGCATGCCATGCAGCTGGTTGGCCAGCAGCGCGGGCCGGGGCTGGCCGGGCAGCACATGCTGCTGCACCAGCGCATCGAGCTGGCCGGTCGAGGCCCGGTGGATCGACAGCCAGAACTCCATCTCGACCTGGTAGTCGCCCAGCGACTGCAGTGCCGCAACTGCCTCGGTTGGGGTGTCGCTAAGCGCGCCCTGCAAGATCAGTGGCGTCTGCAGCCATTGCCGTACAAAGCCTTGCAGCGGCTCGGCCCAATCGGCCCAGCCGCGCACCTGGCAGCGGTAGGCGATGATGCCATCCAATGCCGCAGGCCTGCTGAGCACCGTGGCAAAACCCTCTTGCGCGCACCATTCCAGCAGCCCGTGCAGAAAGTTGCCGGCGTCAGGCCCCTTGGGAAAGGCATGCAGGCTACCGGGCTCCGGCTGGCCCGGTGCGGCAGCATCGGGTGCGGGCTCTTGCGGCTCCAGGTACTGGTCCTGCTGCGCGGTTTCGGGCTCAGCGGCTGTCAGCGCGTCTTCGATCCAGAGGCTCGGCGCGGGCACGGCATAGCCCAGCCGCTCGGTCAGCGCCGAGAAGCTGGCGATCCACCAGTGCTCATCGGCCTGCCGGCGCGGGTGCCGCGCCGCAAAGGCGGCGGGCGGGCGTTCGGGCTGGTAGCGCTGCGGGCTGACTTCGGGCACCGGCTGCACGGCCATTTGCGGACAGCTGCTGGCAAAGTCCTGCAGGTAGGCATGCAGTTCTAGGTCAGGCAATTTTTGCCCGCCGGCCAGCAGGTAGCCGACGGCGCTTTTCTCCAGGCTGCCCGCGCGGCTCATGCCCTTGGCCAGTGGCGCCACGCCCAGCCACAGCGCGTACTGGGCGCGCGTCAGCGCCACATAGAGCAGGCGCATGTCTTCGCTCAGGCGCTCGTCGTTATGGGCGCTGACGGCGTCCTGGTGCTTGTTGTTCAGCTCCACCACCAACTCGCCCGATGCGGCATCGTGGTACTGCGCATAGCCCCGGCTCTTGCCGTCAAAATCGCGCCAGCTGCTGATGAAGGGCAGCAGCACCAGCGGGTACTCCAGCCCCTTGGACTTGTGGATGGTGACCACCTTGATCAGATCGGCATCGCTTTCTAGACGCAGAATTTCTTCCTCGCCCTCGGGGCTGTCCATCTGCTCGGCCAGGCGGCGGATCAGCGCCTGCGCGCCCTCCACCTCGGTCGATGCGCGCTGCAGCCATTCGGCCAGGTGCAGCACATTGGTCAGGCGCCGCTCGCCGCCCGGCTGGGCCAGCCAGCGCGCGGGCAGGTCAAAATCGAGCAGCCACTGGCGCAGCATCGGCAGCACGCCCTTTTTCTGCCACAGCTGCTGCAACACGCGGCTGCGCAGCGCCAGCTGCTCCCAATGCTGCTCATCGTGGTTGAGCCGCTCCAGGTCCTGCCAGGACCAATCCATCGACGCGGTGGCCAGCGCCACGCGCAGCAGTCCGTCATGGCCGGGCGCATTGACGGCGCGCAGCCAGCGCAGCATGTCGGCCGCCTCGGCAGTCTGGAACACCGAATCGCGGTCCGACAGGTAGACGCTGGCCAGACCCCGCTCCTTGAGCGCATTGCGCACCAGCTCGGCCTCGGCCCGGCCCCGCACCAGGATGGCGATATCGGCCGGGCGCAGCGGCCGGGCCAAGGCATCCGCCGCTGGGCCAAAACCGGCTTGGCCCACCCGGGCGGCATTGAGCCAGGCCGTGATCTGGCTGGCCGCCGACTGCGCCATGCGCTGGCGGTAGGCCGACTCGGCCACGCCGGTACGCGCGCTCTTGCCGGATGCCGCAGCATCGCCCTGCTCGTCGGCGCCATCGGCCTGCGTCGGCGTGCCGGCATCCAGGGTCCACAAGGTCATCGCCGGCGTGGCCTGGCCCTGCAAAAAGAGTGCGTCGCGGCGCCCGTTGGCATCAACGGCCACAAAGGGCACAGGATTGTGCTGCGCATCCTGGCGAAAGCGGAAGGCCGCGCTGGGATGGCTCTCGGCATGCACAAAGCAGTGGTTGATGGCCTGCACCACCGCCTGGGTGGAGCGGTAGTTGGTGCCCAGCGAGTAATGGCGCCCCTCGGTGGCAGCACGGGCCCGCAGATAGGTGTAGATATCTGCACCGCGAAACGCGTAAATGGCCTGCTTGGGGTCGCCAATCATGAACAGGCCCTGCGCCGGGTCGTTGCATTCAATGCGGTAGATGCGCTCAAAAATGCGGTACTGCAGCGGGTCCGTATCCTGGAACTCGTCGATCATCGCCACCGGAAACTGGCTGCGGATGCGCTGCGCCAGTGCCTCACCGCCGGGCGCATGCAAGGCGCTATCGAGGCGCTGCAGCAGGTCGTCAAAGCCCAGCTCGGCGCGGCGCTGCTTTTCTGCCTCCAGTGCGCGCTGCACATGGGCAATCGCATGGCGCAGCAGCAGCGGTTGGAGTGGCGTGGCCAACTCTGCGTCTTGCGCTACGGCCTCCAGCCAGGCATCGATGGCGGCAAAGGCCGCATGCGCGGGCACGGTCACGCCCTTTTTGGCCTTGATACCCGATTGGCCAAAGGCCCGAATCTTGGCGGGCGCCGGCTCGCCATCGCTCCAGGCCGCCATGGCGGCGAGCCAGGCCTCGAACACGCCCGGTTCGTCCTTCTTCGGATAGGTGACGCCGTTGAGACCCGGCACGAGCGCAATCAGCAGCTGCTCCAGCTCGGCCCGGTGCTGCTGCCACAGCAGGCGTGCGCTGTTCTCCAGCGCGGTGTGGCGTGCGGCTGCCTCGCTGGCCTGGGCCAGCAATGCGGCCAGATCGACCTGGTCGGCAGGCGCCAGCGCCGCGCCGTCGTAGCGCCAGTCGGCATCCTGGCGACTGAGCATGGGCTGGATGGCCTCTTGCAAGGCCTGCGGCGTGGCAACAACCTGCAGCAGGCTGCGCAGCGAGGTGGCGGGCAGGTCATAAAACTGGCGGCGCCAGTAGTCCTGCACCACCTGGGTCAGCAGCTCGCTCTGGTCGGTGATGAGGCTTTGCTGGAACAGGCTGCCGCTGTCAAACGCATGCTCGCGCAGCATGCGGTAGCACCAGCTGTGGATGGTGGACACCGCCGCCTCGTCCATCCAGTTCGCGGCCTCGTGCAGCAAACGGGCGCAGGCGGGCCAGCGGCTGGCGGGGTAGTCGGCGCGCAGCGCCAGCAGCAAGGGGTCTGCTGCCGCTTCGCTACCGGTCTCTTCCGGCTTCTGCGCAAACAGCTGGGCGGCTTCGGACAGGCGCTGGCGAATGCGGTCGCGCAGCTCTTGCGTCGCCGCATCGGTAAAGGTCACCACCAGGATATCGGGGGGCGCCAGCGGCCGGCCAAAGGCCTGCTCGCCGCCATGCTGCAGCACCAACCGCAGGTAGAGCGCGGCGATCGTATAGGTCTTGCCGGTGCCGGCGCTGGCCTCGATCAAGCGGCTGCCCCAGAGCGGAAAGCGCAGCGGCTCGAGTGGCAAGGTGGTATCGCTTGGCATCGCGCTCATCGCGGCCCCTCCCCATCACCCGCATCGCCCGCATCACCCTCCGCAAAGCGCGCCAGCGCCTGCGGATGCTGGCCATTGACCAATTGCACATGGTTCAGCATGTCGCCATAGAGTTGCTGGGCGACATCCAGCAGACCGGCGGCCAGCAGCGCATCAAAATCCGGAAACACCCGGGCCAGTTCGGCCGAGCGCTGCAGCTCACCGGTGCCCCGGTAGCTGTCGTCATAGAGCGCCGTGAGCTGGCCGGCCGATGCCGTCGGCGCCAGGCTGGCGATGGAGGTGCGCACAGCGGCCGGCAGGGGCGCGCGCATGCCTTGCTGCCACAGCACCAGCAACTGGCGCCAGGCCGCTTGCGCAGCGCCAGCGGCCAGCGCGGGAAACACCGCAATGCCCGATTCGGTACAAACCACCGTCGTCAGCGCCTGGCCCGCGTTGTGCCAGGCCAGGTGCTCGACCCAGGCACGCACCAAGCGGTCATAGCGCAGCTGCTCGCCGGCATGCAAGCGGCCGGCAGACAGGCTGATCTTGGCGGCATGCTGCTGGCCGGCATCGGCCCAGCGCAGACCGCGCAGCCAGTCGGCCACGGCCGGCCCCTCTGCGCCATCGCTGTAGCGCAGCTCCAGCGATGCGCTGCTCGCCTGCGGCCAGTAGCGCAGCGCCGCCGCATAAACCTGCAAGGCACGCTGGGCGGCATCGCAAGCGGGCTCCAATGCGCAATCGGCAAAGGCGCGCAGCGGCAAGCGCCCCTCCAGCCGCAGCCGCTGGGCAGCGGCATCGAGCTGCGCGCGCAGGCGGGGCGCATCGCCCGCCGCTTCGGGGTTGTCACGCACCCAGGGCTCCAAGGCGCTCAGCAAGCTGGCCTGCAAGGCCCAGGCCTGCAGGCCATCGGGCGCAAACATCTCTTCGTCCTGGCCGGTCAGGTCCTCGTCCTCAAAATACACACGCAGGCGCTGGCGGAAGAAGGCAGTCACCGGTTTTTGCGCAAAGTCCTGCAGTTGGCGCAGGTTCAGCGCGGCCTCCAGCCCCATCTCGGGCAAGGCCTCCAGCGCGTCTTCGCCCGACTCGGTCTGCAAGCCATCGCCATGCACGCCATGCCATTCCTGCGCATAGGTGTAGAGGCCATCGCTGCCGGCCTGTGAGGGCGGCTGCGCGAAGTAACGTGGGCTGAAGGGCTGCAGCGGGTGCTCCTGCGTGAGCGCGCGCAGCAGCGCTTCGCCAGCGGCAGGGCCTGTCAGGCCAGCAGGGGCACCAGCCAGTTGCCAGCCCTGGGCCAGATGGTCGCGCAGCTGGCCGATCAGCACCGAAGGCGGCCTGGCTGTGCTGTCGCGGATGCTGCGCCCCACCCAGCTGATGTAGAGCTGCTCGCGCGCCGACAGCACGGCCTCCAGCAGCAGGTAGCGGTCATCATCGCGGCGCGAGCGGTCGCCGGGCCGGTACTGCTGGCGCATCAGGTCAAAATCCAGCACCGATACCGGGCGCGGATAGGCGCCGTCATTCATGCCCAACAGGCAGACCATGCGAAACGGAATCGCGCGCATGGGCATCAGGCTGCAAAAGCTCACCGATCCCGCCATAAAGCGCTGGTTCAGGCTGCTGGCATCCATGCCGGCCAGCCAGGCCTCACGCGCGACCGACAGCGGCAGGGCCTCATCAAACGCTGCCGCCTCGCACTGGCCCAGCCAGCGCTCCAGGCCCTGGATCAGCTGCATCTGCAGCAGCTTTTCATGCTCTTGCTGGGGGTCAAACAGCAAGGCCAGCACCGCGCGGGCGCGCGCCACCCAGGTGCTGGGCGGCAGGTCCTGTGCCAACAAATCGCAGGCTTGCTCCAACGCGCGCAGCAAGGCTGCCAGGCCGCCCAGCGCAGCGGCATCGAGGCCACCAATTTCGTCATAGGGCTGGATATCTCCGAGCGCCTCGCCACGGCCTACCGCAAAGCCCAGCATCATGCGGCGCAGGCCAAAGCGCCAGCTGTTGGTCTCTCCCGCCTGCGCCAGGCCAATGCGGGCGCGCTGGGCCGCATCCAGGCCCCAGCGCACACCGGCGCCCTCGATCCAGCGTTGCAGCAGCGCCAAGTCGTCCGGGTCAATGCCAAAGCGCTGGCGCAGGGCATCGACGGCCAGCAGATCGAGCACTTCGCTCACCGCAAAGCGGCTCTCGGGCATCGCCAGCACATGCTCGAGCGCCACCAGCATGGGCTCGCGCCCGCGCTGGCTCTGGTCGGCCAGCGAATAGGGGATGTAACGCGCATCGCTGCGGGCGATGCGGCCAAACACCGCATCGATATGCGGTGCATAGATCTGGATATCGGGCACCATGACGATGATGTCGCGCGGCCGCAGGCTGGCATCGGCCCCCAGGCGGGCGAGCAGCTGGTCGTGCAGCACCTCCACCTCACGCTGCGGGCTGTGCGCGGTCTGAAAGCGGATGGAGCCGTCCTGCGCCGGGTCCACCGCCGGCCACAGCGCGCGGCTTTCGGCCAGCGGCCGCAGGTCCAGGATGTCGTCCTGCAACTGGGCCAGCATGTGGCTGGGCTCGGCCTCGCCAAACAGGTCAATGCGCCCGCCATTGACGGGGCCCAGCAGCGAGGCGTACTGGTCCGGCTGGTCAAACTCGTCAATCAGGTGGATGTAGTCGCGCCCCTGCTTGCCCCAGGCGGCCAGCAGCGGGTGGGCATGCTGGTGCAGGTCGTCGTCATCGATGAGCCCCTGCATGCTGCCCTTGCGCTGTTGGCGCCGGTACTGGTGGCGCAGCAAATCCTTGTCGGCCACGATGTCCGACCAGTGGTGGCGGCAGGGGTTGTGCACGCACAGCAGCACCTGGCAGCTGCGCGAGATGGCGGCCAGCGCCTGCAAGGTCTGCGCCGGCATCGACGAGATGCCAAACACCACCACGCGGCGCGGCAGGCCGGGGTTGCGCGCCTGAGGGACAGACAGCGTTGGCAGCGTTTGCGGCGACTGCAGGTACTGCACAAAGCGCTGGTGCACAGCGGCGCGGCTGGTCTCCATGCCGGCGGCGCCCACATCGTCCAGCAGCGCGCGCCATAGCTGCGCCTGCCAGCGCTGCTCTTCATCGAGCGGCTGGATGTCGCCGCGCGCGCTGCGCAGCTGGTCCCGGCCCTCAGCCCAGTCGCGCAGCCAGTCGGCGCGGTAGACCTGGTACTGGTCAAACAGATCGGCAATGCGCTCGGCCAGTTGGTAGCGCCGGCGCTGGTCATGGTCCTCGGCCAAAAAGCGTTGCAGCGCGGCAAACGCGGGCTGGGCCAGCAGATCGGGCAAGAGGCGCATCAGCCGCCAGGTGAGCGGCTGCTTGTCCAAAGGCGATATCTCGGGCACCTCGTGCTTGCCCAGCACCGCCCGGTAGGCCTGCCACAGAAACTGCGCAGGCAGCTGCACATCGACAGCAGCCGTGATGCCGCAGCCGCCCTCTGCCACCGGCTGGGCCATCGACAGCTTGAGCCACTGCGCGATGCCATTGCTTTGCACCAGAATCGTCTCGCTCTCCAGGGGCCGGAGCGGGTAGCGCTGCATCCAGGCCACGACCAGGTCCCGCAAAGCCTCCGGATGGTTGCTGTGTATCACCATCAGGCCGGGGGTCATCGCATGGACGGGGGAGGATTGCATCAGAGGGAGAAAAACGGTGGAGATGTGCCAGCTTGGGACTGTAACGCAGGCCACCGCCTGCTGGCGTCACCCAGCGCGGCGCGGGCAAGAAAAAAGGCAGCCGAAGCTGCCTGTGCGAAGTGGTGCGGGGACCGCCTCAGTCCACCGTCGCGCCCGAGGACTTGACTACCGGCGCCCAGGCCGCCACTTCGGACTTGATAAAGGCGCCAAACTGCTCGGGCGTGTTCTTCTCGGCCACAGCGCCCAGCTTTTCATAGGCTTCCTTGACCTGGGGCTTGTCAAAGGCGCGGTTCATCGCGGCATTGAGCTTTGCCACCACTTCAGGCGGCGTGCCGGCCGGGGCGATCAGTCCAAACCAGGACGAGACATCAAAAGGCTTGATGCCGCTTTCTTCCATCGTTGGCAGATCGGGCGCGGTGGGCGAGCGCTTGGTGGTGGTCACGGCCAGTGCCTTGAGCTTGCCGGCCTTCACATGGGGCCAGGCCGACGGCATGTTGTCGAACATGAACTGCACCTGGCCTGCCATCAGGTCGGTGAGTGCCGGCGAGCTGCCCTTGTAGGGAATGTGCTGGGTCTTGAGGCCCGTGCGCAGCTTGAACAGCTCCCCTGCCATGTGGATCGAGGTGCCGCTGCCCGAAGACGCGTAGGAGACCTTGTCGGGGTTGGCCTTGGCAAAGGCGATCAGCTCTTGCACATTGTTGGCGGGCACGCTGGGGTTGACCACCAGCACATTGGGCACCTTGGCGCCCAGGGCCACCGGCGCAAAGTCCTTTTCCAGGTCAAAGCGCACCTTGGGGTAGAGGGTCTGGTTGATCGCGCTGGTCACCGCGACAAACAGCAGGGTGTAGCCGTCGTTCTCGGCGCGGGCCACCTGCTCGGTAGCGATGTTGCTACCGGCGCCGGGCTTGTTGTCCACGACAAACGACTGGCCCAGCTCGGCCGTCAGCTCCTTGGCCATGATGCGCGCGACCACATCGGTGGTGCCGCCAGCAGAAAAACCCACCACGACACGCACGGCGCGCTCGGGGTACTTCTTGGGATCGGCGGCCTGCGAGGCCAGGGGCAGCAGGGCTGCGGCGCCCAGCAAGGTGGCGGCCAGAACGTTGCGGCGCGAGGGCAGGCATGCGGCCGCAATGCGGCTGCGCGAGAATGGGCTCATGGTGTCTCCTTGGCACCTGGACGCTGAGCACATCCAGGCGATTGGCTTATTGGCTTATGGTGGCTGCAGCCTGGTGTGGTTGCATGCCCCTGGGGCTTGGTGCCCCGAAAGCGAAGATTGTGCCACGGCCAAAAGGCCTGAAACCCAGATACCCTTTAGGCGATGAGCGGTTGGCGATTGGGCAGTTGCGAGCTCTGCCCGCGAGCACTCAAACCGGCCGTACCGCCCGCTCCTGGGCCAGCTTCTCGAGCATGCGGCGCGTGATCGATTGGCTCGCGCCGCCGCTGGCCACAAACAGGAACATCGTCGAGCGCGCATTGGTCCAACTCAGCTGCTTGGGCACCCAGCCACCGCCTTGGCCCAGGAACTCCAGCCAGACCCCGGCCTCCAGGCGCTTGCCGCCAATCCACAGCCCCACGCTGTCGGGCTTGGGGGCATCGAGCATGGAGCCCGTCACGATGATGGCGGGCTCATCCTCGCCCATGGCGTCCACCGCCTCGGGCAGCTGCGCCCAGGCCGATGGGGTTGGCGCAGGTGACAAGGCACTGGCCGCCGCCGCAGCGGGCAATGGCGCGGCCACGGCCGGCACCGCATGGCGACCCTCTTCCTGCACCATTTGCAGCTCCACCAGCGCGCTGGGCGCCATCTGGGCCACGGCCGTGAGCACCGGCGCAATGCGCTCGGGCATCCAGCCAATGCTGGTCAGGCCGGCCTTCAGGCGCGTGAGCAGCGAGGGGATCAGCATGTCCGCATCGCTGTGCATGCTGGCACTGGCATTGGCCCCTGCCAGCGCCAACACGTCGTCCACCGCCTCTTGGTAGGCGCGGTAATGCGATGAGTCCTGGCCTGAGCGCTCGGCCGCCTGCAGCAGCACCTTGGGCCAGGCGCCCGTCAAAGCCGCCAGCAGCGCCGGGTCCACATCAAAGCTGTGCAAGCTGGTGGCCAGGCGCAGCATCACTTCGGCCTCGATCTGCTCCAGGTTGGCAGACGCGCCAGGGCCTGGCGTGGCGGCGCTGGCTGCCAGCGGCGCTGGGGCTGGCTGCAGCGCAGGCTCGGGCTGATAGCCGGGCTTGGGTGCGGGCTGCGCCAGCACCTCGCGCTCTGCCTGCATCTGGGCCAGTTGCGCCCAGTCGGATTCAGGGCTGATGCTGATCAGGCCCGACGCGCCCCACTGGCTCTCCAGCAGCATGCTGCTGGAGTAGCCCGAATCATCGACATCCTGCAGCGCCGACGACAGCCGGGGCTTGAGCCGCACGCCAAAGCGGCTGAGCGCCTGGGCAAAATCTGCCGCACTGGGCTGGGCCAGGGCCGACAGCGTCTCGACCGTCTCGGTCACCAGCTGCGGGAACTGCGGATCGGACAGCGCACGGCCCTCTTCCTTGAGCACGGTGGCCTTGTCGACAATGGTCTGCACCAGCATGCGGGCGGGGTGGTCGGCATCAGTCCAGAACGAGCTGTCCTGCGCAGCCATGCGCTCCATCACCGGAATCAGTGTTTTGTAGGCCCGGACGGCGCCCACGGGGCAATGCGCGGGGATGTCGAACAAGGTCTTGGTCCGCTGCACAAAGCTGCGGGTGTTGTCTTTGGCGACGCGGCGCTTGAGCTCGGCCTTGGCCAGCAGCTCGGCATAGCTGTTCATCGCCAAGGTCATGATGCGCTGGTAGCTGGTCTGCAGATGGTCGGCCATGACGCCCACCATGTCGGGCAGAAACAGCGCGGTTGCATCGGCAGAAATCTCCACGTCGCTCAAGGTGGCCTGCAGGCTGTCGAGGTAGACGGTGTGGTGCAAGGGGTTGCCATTGCGCCAGTAGCGAGTGATCTTGCGCAAGGGCCGGTAGACGCGCTCCAAACCCGTCAGGCTCTGCTCGGTCTGCTGCAGCAGGTTGATCTGCATGCGGCCCCATTCGATCTGGGCCCGCAGCGCGTTGCGGTCTTCCTGCAAGCCATCGGCCTGGCCCTGGCCGCTCATCTGCGCGTGGTAGTCCTCGCGCTTGCCCTCCGCAATCGCAAACACGGCCTGGCGCAGGCGCAGTGCGTAGGCGAGCGGCAGCTGCGCCTTCTTGCTGGCCAACTGGGATTGCGCGTACAGCAACAATTGTTGATCTTGTGCGTTGCTGTAAGACGACAACTGCGCAGCCAGAGACGCCAAAGCTGCATTGCCCATGGCGGCCATCAAAGGCTCGGCCTCATGCAATGCCTGCTCCAGACAGGTGTCAAATACCGATACGGCCCGTTGCTCCACGCTTCACCTCTCCCAGTTGAAACGCCCGGCGCTTGGCGAAAGCGACGGGCGTACGGTGTGGGTTTACTTCAGGGCTTTGTAGCGCATCCGCTTGGGCGCTGCCCCTTCTTCTCCCAACCGCTTCTTCTTATCTGCCTCGTATTCCTGATAGTTTCCATCAAAAAATACCCATTGGCTATCCCCTTCCGCCGCCAGGATATGGGTCGCAATGCGATCCAGGAACCAGCGGTCGTGGGAAATGACCAATACTGTACCCGCATATTCCAGCAAGGCGTCTTCCAGTGCACGCAGGGTTTCCACGTCCAGGTCGTTCGAGGGCTCGTCCAGCAGCAGCACATTGCCGCCCTGGATCAGGGTCTTGGCCAGGTGCAGGCGGCCGCGCTCACCACCGGAGAGGTTGCCCACCTTCTTTTGCTGGTCCTGGCCGTTGAAGTTGAAGCGACCCGCATAGGCACGCGAGGCCATCTGGAACTTGCCCACGTTGATGATGTCCAGACCGCCGGAGATATCCTCCCACACGGTCTTTTCATTGGCCAGCGCATCACGGTGCTGGTCCACAAAGGCCATCTTCACGGTCTGGCCGATCTCGACCTCACCCGAATCAGGCTGCTCCTTGCCGGCGATCAGCTTGAACAGCGTGGACTTGCCCGCGCCGTTGGGGCCTATGATGCCGACGATGGCGCCCGCCGGAATGTTCATGCTCAGGTTGTCGATCAGCAGACGGTCGCCGAAGGCCTTGGAGACATTCTTGAACTCGATCACGCGGCTGCCCAGACGCTCGGCCACAGGAATGAAGATTTCCTGGGTTTCATTGCGTTGCTGGTATTCGTAATCGCTCAGCTCTTCAAAGCGGGCAATACGGGCCTTGGACTTGGCCTGGCGGCCCTTGGCGTTCTGGCGTACCCATTCGAGCTCCTTCTTCAGGGCCTTGGCGCGGGCTTCCTCGCCCTTTTGTTCCTGCTCCAGACGGTTGCCCTTTTGCAGCAGCCAGTCGGAGTAGTTGCCCTTGTACGGAATGCCGTGGCCACGGTCCAGTTCCAGAATCCATTCGGCCGCGTTGTCCAGGAAGTAGCGATCGTGGGTGATGGCCACCACGGTGCCGGTAAATCGGTGCAGGAACTGTTCGAGCCAGTCCACCGATTCGGCGTCCAAGTGGTTGGTCGGCTCGTCGAGCAGCAGCATGTCGGGCTTGGACAACAGCAGCTTGCACAGCGCCACGCGGCGCTTTTCACCACCAGACAGCTGGCCGACGATGGCATCCCAGGCGGGCAGGCGCAGCGCGTCGGCCGCGATTTCGAGCTGGTGCTCGGAGTCGGTGCCAGCAGCGGCGATCACGGCTTCCAGCTGGCCTTGCTCGGCAGCGAGCGCATCGAAGTCGGCGTCTTCTTCGGCATAAGCGGCATAGACCTCTTCGAGGCGTGCCTTGGCATTGTTGACTTCGGCCATCGCCTCTTCAACCGCCTGGCGCACGGTGTGCTCGGGGTTGAGCTGGGGCTCTTGCGGCAGGTAGCCAATCGACAGTCCCGCCATCGGGATGGCTTCGCCTTCGAACTCCTTGTCGACGCCCGCCATGATCTTGAGCAAGCTGGACTTTCCCGAACCGTTCAGACCCAGCACACCGATCTTGGCGCCCGGGAAAAAGCTCAGAGAAATACCCTTCAGAATCTGTCGCTTCGGAGGAACCGTCTTGGTGACGTTGTTCATCGAAAAAACGTATTGAGCCATGTGTTCTTTTGGTAAATCAGTAAAAAAATATGCGATTTTTGATCGCGGCCACCCTGGGATTATCGGTGCATGCGACAATACCCGCAGTCAAAGGCTCCAGTTGCCTAGGACTTCAGCGCTAATGCTGGGGACGATGGACACAGTTCCGGGCTCCCTCTTTGAACCCATCTGCCTACCTGACTGGCTGCAATTATTCCAAAAAATTGCTTAGACGAGGCCGATACCCAGCGTCCAGGTTGGACGCATCTGATCCAATGAACTTTGAAGAACTGAATCTGGCACCTGCCATTGTGCAGGCTGTGCGCGAACAAGGCTACGACACGCCTACCCCTATCCAAGCCCAGGCTATCCCGCTCGTGCTACAAGGCTGCGATTTGCTGGCCGGCGCACAGACGGGCACTGGCAAGACGGCCGCTTTCACGCTGCCCATGCTCCAGCGCCTGACCCAATCCGAAGGCAGCCGCAACAAATGGGGCAACAAGGCCATCCGCGCACTGATTCTGGCCCCCACCCGCGAGCTGGCGGCCCAGGTTGAAGAAAACGTGCGCCTCTACGCGACGCATCTGGACATCAAGTCCACCGTCATCTTTGGTGGCGTGGGCATGAACCCGCAGATCGACCGCATCAAAAAGGGCGTCGATGTGCTGGTGGCCACTCCTGGCCGTCTGCTCGACCTGCAGCAGCAAGGCTTTCTGGACCTGTCCACGGTCGAGATCCTGGTGCTCGACGAAGCCGACCGCATGCTCGACATGGGCTTCATCCACGACGTCAAGAAGGTGCTGGCCCTGGTGCCCAAGGACAAACAAAGCCTGCTGTTCTCGGCCACCTTCAGCGATGAAATCCGCGAGCTGGCCAATGGCCTCTTGAAGAACCCGCAGTCCATCCAGGTGACGCCGCGCAACACCACGGTGCAGCGCATCAAGCAGGTGATCCACCCCGTGGGCCGCGGCAAGAAAAAGCAGGTGCTGCTGCACATCGTGCAGGAGAACAACTGGAGCCAGGTGCTGGTCTTCACCCGCACCAAGTTCGGCGCCAACAATGTGGCCGAATACCTCAGCAAGAATGGCGTCTCTGCCATGGCCTTGCACGGCAACAAGAGCCAAAGCGCCCGCACCCAGGCCCTCGAAGGCTTCAAGTCCGGCGACCTGCGCGCGCTGGTGGCCACCGATATTGCCGCGCGCGGTATCGACATCGACGAGCTGCCCAACGTGGTCAACTACGAGATCCCCAATGTCTCGGAAGACTATGTGCACCGCATTGGCCGCACCGGCCGCGCCGGCCGCGAAGGCAATGCCGTGAGCCTGGTGTGCATGGATGAAGAAGGCTTCATGATGGACATCGAGCGCTTTACCAAGCAGGACATTCCTGTGCAGGTGCTCGAAGGCTTTGGCCCCGAAGAAGGCGAGAAGGCCGAGCCCATCGCCATGGGCCGCCAGACCATCTGGGGCGGCGCAGGCAAGGCCCCTGGCCGTGATGTGATGCAGGCAGCAGCCAAGGCTGCGCGCCAGGAAATGATGGAACGCGTGCGCACCAACAAGGTAGCACGCGGCCCCGGTGGCGGTAACGCAGGTGGTGGCCAGCGCGGCGGCAGCGCCAAGCGCAGCCCCGGCCCACGCGCTGAGCGCGCCGAAGGCGGTGCAGAGTTTGGCGGCGAAGGCATGGACCAGGCACGCCGTGAGCAGCGCCCACCACGCCGCGACGGCCGCCAAGGCCCACGCCACCCATCGACTGAGGCACGCGGCCCACAGCGCCAATCGCAAGGCCCACGCCCAGCAGGCGCCGGTGCAGGTCGCGGCCCGCGCCAGGACAACGAACGCCAGCCACGCGCTGATGCCCACCTGGGCACGCAGTTTGGCGGCACGGTCGACGGCCGTGATCACCGCCGCAGCGGCGCGGCCCAGCCCGATCCGATGCGCACCAGCGTGGACAGCATGGCCGAGCGCGGCCGCCGCGGCGGCTTTGGCGGTGGCAACCGCAATGGCGGCGGTGGTGGTGGCGGCCGAGGTGGCCGCAACCACTCCTTCTCGCGATAAATCGCGTCAACAGCGTTCTGGGCCGTCGCATTTCTGTCGCCATCGCTGATGGCAGTTGATTTGGACGCCCAATTCCGCTAGGGTTAGGCCGCATTCGAAAGCGAGTTTCATGCGGCCTTTTTCTATGCCCTCTTCCGCTGCCAACCCTGCAGCGCCCGCCCTGGCTCCCGACACCTTGACGGCCGCCACCTGCAATGTGCTCAATCTTGCGCTGCCCGAGCGGGAGTTCTACGCCAACCAGGCGCCCTACACAAGAGCGCAGTACGAGCGCAAAGTGCAGTGGTTGGGCGGCCGCTTTCAGACGCTGAACGCCGATATTTTGGCCGTGCAGGAGGTGTGGGACGAAGCGGCCTTCAGCGAGGCGCTGGCCGCCAGCGGCCTGCACTACCACTATGCGGCCGTGCCCGGTGCAGAAAACAGCGAGGGCCGGTCTGGCGCCAGCGGCACCCCGCGCGTGGGGCTGGCTACGCGGCTGAAGGTACTGGCCATGCGCTCGTTCACCGATTTTCCCGCCGGGCTGGGCCAGCCCATTCCGGGCCTGGGCGTCCATACCCGCTTTGAGCGCCCGCCGCTCGTGGCCACCTTGCAGATGAAGCGCGGCCAGATCCTCACGGTGCTGACCTGCCACCTCAAATCCAAGCGCCCCAAGTTCCTGCTCGATGCCAATGGCAATCCGCTCGAAGACCGCGACAATCCCAAGATCGCCGCGCTGGCCTCCCTGCGCTCGCTGGTCATGCGCGGCGTGGAGGCCACGGCGCTGCGCTGCCTGGTAATCGACCTGCTGCGGCACACGCGCATGCCCTTGGTGGTGCTGGGCGACTTCAATGACACGCCCGACAGCGTCACCACGCAGATGATCTCTGCCAGCTCCGAAGTGGCCTATGACCGCAAGGCCCGCGATCGTGCGCTGTTCAATGCCTTTGATCTGCTGGGCGATGCCGCGCTGAAAAAAGATGTGGCCTATTCCCACATCCACCAAGGGGCGCCCGCAGTGCTCGACCAGATTCTGGTCAGCGAGGAATTCGACCCACGCAGCCGCCATGCCGTGGGCGATGTGCGCCGCGTGGATTACTTCAACGACCACCTGCATGAAGGGCGCGACCGCAGCCGCTCGGACCACGGTTTTGTGCGCGCGCTGCTGCGCATGCGGGCATCGACACCCGGCGCAAGTGCCGGGGATTTATCGCCCGACCTGGATTCGGCTGGTACATTCGAGCGGTCGAACGACGGCGCCTAGCTCGCTGCAACGCGCAGCTGAACCCTTGGGGGCCTCCGAGGAACCCGCCCGCCAGGCGGCACCGCAGCGGCTGATAATGCCGCCGACACAGTGTGTTTCAAGATACGCACGGAAACTTATTGTTTCGCACCCATCCTACGTGAAAGCCCCACGCGGCTTTGCATAATGGCAACGTATTTTTCAGGAGGGGCGTGATTCGTCACGCACAACAACGATGATGAAACCCGACGCAGTATCCCCATCCACCCAGCGCGCGATACCAGGCTGGACCAGCCTGACTGTCATCGCCGCAGCGCTCGCGCTGTCGGCCTGCTCGAGCACGCCGCTGCCAGCCTGGAACAGCACGCCCATCGCGGGCGGCCAGCCAGCGCCCGGGACGGTGACCACCAAACCGGCCAGCGGCCCCAGCCCCGTGCAGATCCCGGGCATCGGCAGCGCCGGCGTGGTCTCCACCCCGGTCGAGACGGTTCCGCTGCAAGGCAGCCCTCTGGGCGGATGGAAGGAGAGCGACGAAGTCGCTGCCCGATTTCCCGATCCCGAGCGCAGCTACGCCACGCCAGGACTGAGCGCAGGCCGCACCACCTACACCAGCAATGCCGAGCTGGGCCAGTGGCTGCGCCAACTGGCCACGCCAGGCCAGTCCGGCACCAAGGCCGAGCTGGTCACGGCCGGCACCTCGCAGGATGGCCAGCCCATTTTGGCGCTGCTGCTGACCCGCGCTGCCAGCACCAGCTTGCATGACCTGGACCAAAGCCAGCGCCCTACCGTGCTGCTGGTTGGCCAGCAGCACGGTGATGAGCCCGCCGGCAGCGAAGCGCTGCTGGCCCTGGCCCAGGACCTCAAGCAAGGCCCACTGGCATCGGTGCTCGACAAGATCAATGTGCTGCTGGTGCCCCGCGCCAACCCCGATGGAGCGGCGGCTGGCCGGCGCAGCACCGCCAACGGCCTGGACATGAACCGCGACCATCTGCTGCTGCAGACGCCCGAAGCCCAGGCGCTGGCCAAGCTCAGCCGCATCTACCGCCCCATTGCGGTATTTGATGCCCATGAGTTCACCGTGGCTGGCCGCTATCTGGAGAAGTTCAAGGGCGTGCAGCGCTATGACGCGTTGCTGCAAACGCCGACCACCGCCAATGTGCATGAGTTCATCGCCAAGGCGTCGACCGAATGGTATTTGCTGCCCATGCAAAAGGCGCTGACCGAGCAAGGACAGAGCACCAACTGGTACTACACCACCACCCGCGACCCGCAGGACCTGTCGCTGTCCATGGGCGGTGTGCGCCCCGATACGGGCCGCAATGTGAACGCGCTCAAGAACGCCGCGACGATGCTGGTCGAGACGCGAGGTGTCGGCATTGGCCGCGCGCATATCCAGCGCCGCGTACACAGCCAGTATGTGGCGCTCGCCTCTGCACTGCAGACCACCGCCCAGCGCACCAAGGAGCTCGAGCAGGTGCGCAACTACGCGAACCGCGACATCGCCTCCCAGGCCTGCCGGGGCGAGTTCACGCTGGAGGCGCAACAAACCACGGAAAAGCGCCGCGTGGTCTTCCTCGACCCGCAAACGGGTGAGGAGATGCAGCAGGAAGTGGACTGGCACTCCTCCGTCAAGCTCAACCCCGGCCCCAAGCGCGCACGCCCTTGCGGCTACTGGCTGGCGGGCAATGCCACCGACGCTGTCGACAAACTGCGCGCGCTGGGCCTGCAGGTGCTGCGCGTGGCCGAGCCCGGCAACCTGCTGGCCGACACCTACCAGGAGCAAGAACGCAGCAGCAGCGCCAAGAGCGATGTATTGGGCCCAGGGCAGCAAAGCGTGGAGCGCGTCAAGGTCGGCCTGGAGCGCGTCGCCATCGATGTGCCCGAAGGCAGCTACTACGTGCCGCTGAACCAGTCGCTGGCCAATGTGGCGATTGCGGCGCTGGAGCCCGACACGCAAAGCAGCTTTTTCGCCAACCACATCATCTCCAGCCTCAACGATGTGGCCCGGTCGATGAACAACCCCTCGCTGGTCTACGAAGAGACCGAATAAGCGCTACTCGACCCTGGGCGCTATACATTGACCGGTGCATGGCTGCCTCCAGAGTAGAAAATGCCCGCAGTATTTTGGAACTGCGGGCATTGCTTTTTCCAGCTGGCGAGCTGCCCGCTGGCAGCAACAAGCATAGCCATCTAACCCTTCTCCCTCTTTTGGCTTGACCGCCTCTGTGGCGAGTCTGGAGAGGTTGATTCAGTGCATAATGACGCCCAGTCATAAAAGCAAAGATGACCAGTGCGGACCGCTCCGCAAATCTTCGGTTGAGGTTAAGCCCATCAAGGCAGGCACCTCCATCAATCAAGCATCTGCCCGTAGCTCAGTTGGATAGAGCAACAGCCTTCTAAGCTGTGGGTCACTGGTTCGATCCCAGTCGGGCAGGCCATATTCTCCTATGGCAGGCTGCAGTCGCAATCCCAAAAATCGCATCCCAAAACGCTGATAAGGCTGGAGCGATGGGTCAGGCAATGGCAGCTGTCAGATGGCAAGAGTCATGCAATGCAAAAAAGCCCCTTTCGGGGCTTTTCATGTCTGATCATCGACGCAGCAATTATTTCTTGGCGTACTCAAACTTAGGCAATGCCTTGAGCGCATCCTTGGTCGCACCCGGCAATGTGATCTTGTCATTTTGCACGCGGAAGTGGCCCACAGGGATCGCCACATCATGCTTGCCAACGCCCAGGAAGCCACCAGCACCGATGATGGCATAAGAGACGGCCTTGTCGGGCGCAACGATCACGTCGTCGATCTTGCCCACGGACTTGCCTTCTTCGTTGTAGACGCTCTTGCCGAGAACCGACTTCTTGAGGCTCCAACCCGTGGCAACGGCCTGGATTTCGGTCTGCTCCACACCCAGCTTTACACCGCCGGCGACGGGCACTTGCGTCTGCGCAAAGGCGGAGCCTGCAGCCATCGTGACCGCAAATGCGCCCAGCATCAAAATAGACTTGGATTTCATCGTCAGCTCCTTATTGCTTGGCGGCGTCCTTGACCGCCTCTTGCACATGGCCCGCTGCCTTCTGGGTCTTGCCTTCCACCTGCTTGGCAATGCCCTTGGCCTGCTGCTCGGGGCTGTTGACCGCCTCGCCGACCTTTTGCTGGACCTTGCCAGCCGCATCTTTGACGGCACCTGCAACTTGGTTCTTATTCATGCTTTTTCCTTCAGTGATGTTGCAAAGCAACGTTGGGATGGCTCAACGATAGCGTGGGACGAGCCGGAAAAAGTTAGGTGCACCACTTGTCAGGCAGTGGGGAAAGGCTTACAGCCGCCTGTTATCGGACAGCGTATTCCTTGCATATGCGGGCTGCTGGGCCATGGTGATAAAGGGTGCGGATGGTGCACAGCGTAAGTATCAAGCTTGTCCACCCGCCTATCGAGGCAGCAGATGCGTGCTCGCTGCTGAGCTACCGAGGACCGGGGCCAAACCAAGACCCAGGCCGCCGAGCAAAACAGTAGGGATTGCCACAAAGCCGGCACCGAGGACGGGTACTAACCCCTACAATCGCCCACCCATCTTTTAGATTCTTTGTTTTTGTTTGGTTTTTTTCATAGTTTTTGCGCATTGGCCGCAGCTATGACAATGATTGGCAATGTGTATCAATTGTGAGCGAATAATAGATGCATAATCCGCCCAGACCTTTTAATAGCCAGTTCCTCTAGGAGCTCACCATGTTGCCGGAAATCCTTGTTCGCTCTGATCTGCAATCCCCTCCCCGCGCCATCCAGCTGGAACGCGGTTGCACGGCCATCGGCCGAGGTCCGAGCAGCGGTCTTTTCCTGAGCGACCCGAGCATCAGCCGCGACCATGGGGCCTTTAGCTACTATATTGGCCTGTTGATGGTCGAGGACCATGACAGCACCAATGGCATCTTTGTCAACGGCCGCCGCGTCAAGCGCCAGGTTCTGTATGCGGGTGACCAAGTCAGCGTTGGCCCTTTCCAGATCGTCGTCAAGTCCGGCTCCGTGCCGACCCTGGAGACGCAAGAATAAGCGCCTGCCGCTCCACGAAAAAAGTCCGCATTCGCGGACTTTTTGCATGGCCAAGGCCTGGCCCGTGGCAATCGGGTTCAGCGGCCGGAGAATCAGGCCACCGCCTCCTCATTGGGGGTCAGCATGAGGCGTCCCACGGCCTTGCCTTGCTCCAGCGCCACCAGCGCCGAGAACGCCTTGCTGAAATGCATGCAGGTCGTTGGCACCGGGCTCAGTTTTTTGTCGCGCACCAGCGCGATCAGCTCGCGCAGATCACCGAGGTTGCCCACATAGGTGCCTTGGTAGGTAATGGCGCGGATCGCATGCGTGGGGGTGGGCAGATCCACATGGCCGCCAAACAGACCAATCTGCACCAGGTGGCCGCCCTTGGTCAGCATGTCGATGCCCTGCTGCACGGTCTGGCTCGAGCCCACGCAGTCAATGATGGCCCAGACGGCACCACCGGCAGCCTGCTTGACCTGCGCGATAAAGTCCGCCGACTTGGGATCGATGACGACATCGGCGCCCGCATTCAATGCCGCCGCATGCTTGCTGGCATCGGGCTCGACCACCACGACGCCAGCGCCACCCATGGCCTTCATCAGCAAGATGGCCATCAGGCCCAGGCCGCCAGCGCCAAACAGCACGACCTTCTCGTCCTTGAACACCTGGGGGGAGATCTTCTTGATCGCGCTGTAGGTGGTCAGGCCCGAGCAGGCATAGGGCGCAGCGCGCTCGGCGGGCATGTCGCCGATATCCACCAGGTAGTAGGCATGGTTGACCAGCACATGGTCGGCGTAGCCGCCATTTTGGTACACGCCCATAGATTTGCCAGCCAGGCACAGGTTCTCATCACCGCGCTTGCAGACCTTGCATTCGCCGCAGCCATGCCAGGGGAAGACCACATAGCGCTTGCCGATCTCGACACCCTTGGCGTCCGGGCCCATCGCCACCACCTCGCCTGCAATTTCGTGGCCCAGGGTCAAGGGCAGCTTCATGCCGCGGTCGGCCATCGACAGCTTTTTGCCATTGCCCAGGTCGTATTCGCCATGCCAGATGTGCAGGTCCGAGTGGCACACGCCTGCGGCCTCAATGCGCACCAGCACCTGGTCTCCGGTCGGTACGGGGGTTGGGCGCTCGCTGCGCACCAGGGGTTCACCAAAGCCGGTGACGTCATAGCTGATCATGCGATCTCCTTGTTGCTTGTTCGTTGTAATGAGCCGGGCCATCGGGCCTGTCTCGATGCCTGTCAGATCAGCATATTAGTGCGGCCGTTTTTCTGCACAAGCTGGCTATCACGCACACCAGTCGCATTGGCGATAAAGGGCAGCCAAGCCGTCACCCACCCAAATCGGCCATAAAAAACGCCCCTAGAAAGGGGCGTTGGTCGGCAGATCGCAGCAGCTCAGCGCTTGGCCTTGAACAAGGCTAGCAGCAGCACGATGCTGAATGCGGCAAAGGCGAGGAAGGACCAGTTGGCGATCGACAGACCCAGGAAGGTCCAGTCGATGGCCGTGCAATCGCCCGAGCCACGGAAAATCATCGGCAGCGAGCGGCTGATCGGGTAGTTCTCGATCATGCCGTAGAAGTCGCGCCCGCAGGTGGCGAACTCTGGCGGGTTCCATTGCAGCCAGCTTTGGCGCGCTGCGGTGAAGGCGCCAAAGACCGAGAACAGCAGCGCCAGGCCGCCAAAGCTCTTCCACCAGCCGGCCGACGAGGGCCGCAGGCTGCCCAGCAGCGCCAGCACACCAACCGCAATCAGGCAGTAGCGCTGCACGATGCACATCGGACAGGGCTCCAGCCCCACCACGTGCTGCAAATACATGCCAAAAGCCATCATGGCCGCACAGGCCACAAAAATCAGCGCCAAGGTGCGGCGCGGTGCGTTCCAGATCCAGTTCAAGTCATGTCCTTATGCTGCCAACCCCGCCATCTTACGCGTACAGACCTGCAGGGGCCTGAAACCAGAAAACCGGCTCCGCCCCATGGGCAGAACCGGGTCTCACAGCTTCAGCCGCAGGCGCGAGCGTCAGGGCACTAGATATTGGCTGCTTGATCGAGAAAAACTCGGGCTTGGCGCGGTGTCACCACCAGCGTCTCGCCTTCCTTGAGGCCCATGGCTTTGAACTGCTGCGCAGAAATCTGCGCCTCAATGAGCTTGTCGCTGTTCGAAGCCTCGGCACCCTGGGCTTGGTGCCCGCCGATGGCAATAAGTTCCAGACGGGCGATGGGGCCGACCACAATCGCGCGGTCGAGCTGGGCGACGATGCCGCGCTGGCGGCCATCGGCGTCTTTTTCCTGGCCGGGCGAATAGCGCTCCACATCCAGCTCATGGGGCCGCACATAGGCCAGTGCCAGGGCATTGTTGGCCGAGGCGAACTCTGGCGAATCGATCTGCACGCCCCCCTCCACCACCGTATGCCCGCCGGTGGCGCGGCCATGGAACAGGTTGACATCGCCCAGAAAGCCGTAGACGAAGGGGCTGGCCGGGCTGTCCCAGACTTCCTGCGGCGTGCCGGCCTGCTCGATCTGGCCCTTGTTGATCACGACCACGCGGTCGGCCACTTCCAGCGCTTCTTCCTGGTCATGGGTCACAAAGATGCTGGTCACATGCAGCTCATCGTGCAGGCGGCGCAGCCAGCGGCGCAGCTCCTTGCGCACCTTGGCATCGAGCGCGCCAAAGGGCTCGTCGAGCAGCAGCACCTTGGGCTCCACCGCCAGCGCGCGGGCCAGCGCAATGCGCTGGCGTTGGCCGCCCGACAGCTGCGAGGGGTAGCGGTCTGCGATCCAGTCGAGCTGCACCAGCTTAAGCAGGCTCATCACCTTCTCGCGAATCTGGGCTTCGCTCGGGCGCTCCTTGCGCGGCTTGATGCGCAGGCCAAAGGCCACGTTCTCGAACACCGTCATATGGCGAAACAGCGCGTAGTGCTGAAAAACAAAGCCCACATTGCGGTTGCGCACATGCACATCGGTAGTGTCTTCACCGCTGAACTGGATGGTGCCCTGGTCGGCTGACTCCAGACCGGCGATGATGCGCAGCAAGGTGGTCTTGCCGCAGCCCGAGGGGCCCAGCAGCGCGATGAGTTCACCGGATTTGATGTCCAGGTTGACGTTATTGAGCGCTTTAAAGCTGCCAAACGACTTGGAAATGTTTTGGATTTCAATGCTCATATCCGACCTCGAAAATACCGTGTTTATGCCGTGGCTGCGCTGTCATCGCGCGGCCGCTCGGGCGGCAGGCTGGCTGCCTCTTTGTGCTCTTTCTCGGCACGCCACTCGGCGATCGATTTGAGCACCAGGGTCACCAGCGCCAGCAAGGCCAGCAGCGACGCCACTGCAAAGGCTGCAGAAGACTGAAAGTCGGCATACAAAATCTCGACATGCAGCGGAATGGTATTGGTCTGGCCGCGAATGCTGCCCGAGACCACCGAGACCGCGCCAAACTCGCCCATGGCCCGCGCATTGCACAGGATGACGCCATACAACAGGCCCCATTTGATATTGGGCAGGGTCACACGCCAGAAGGTCTGCCAGCCCGATGCGCCCAGCACAATGGCCGCCTGTTCCTCGTCATTGCCTTGGGCCTGCATCAGCGGAATCAGCTCCCGGGCGATGAAGGGGAAGGTCACGAACACGGTGGCCAGCACAATACCCGGCACGGCAAAGATCACCTTGAGGTTATGGGCCTCCAGCCAGCTGCCAAACCAGCCATTGGCGCCAAACAGCAGCACATAGGTCAGGCCCGCCACCACAGGAGACACCGAGAACGGCAGGTCCACCAGCGATGTCAGCAAGGCCTTGCCCTTGAATTCGAACTTGGCAATCGCCCAGGCGGCTGCCACGCCAAATACCAGGTTCAGCGGCACCGCAATCAGCGCGGTGATCAAGGTCAGCTTGATGGCCGACCAGGCATCGGGCTCGGTGAGCGCTGCTACATAGGTGTCCCAACCCTTGCGCAGCGCCTCGACAAACACGGCCACCAGCGGCAGCAGCAAAAACAGCAGCATGAAGGTCAGTGCAATACCGGTCAGGGTCCAGCGCACCCAGCGCGGCTCGGTCACGGTGCTTTGCACTTCGGGCACATGGCGGGCCACATACTGGTAGCGCGCCAGCACCGTGCCCAGCACCACCACCACGATGGCAATCAATACGAGATACATGGTTGGCATGGTTTAGATCCCCGCACGCTTGCGCTGCCAGCTTTGCAGGCCGTTGATGAGAAGCAGCAGCACGAAGGAGATCACCAGCATCACCATCGCAATGGCGGTGGCACCGGCATAGTCATGCAGCTCCAGCTTGGCCATGATGACGAAAGGCGTGATCTGCGACTCCATCGGGATGTTGTTGGAGACGAAGATGACCGAGCCATACTCGCCCACCGCGCGGGCAAAGGCCATCGCAAAGCCGGTCAGCAAGGCGGGACCGATCGCGGGCAGGATCACCTTGTAAAAGGTTTGCCAGCGCGAGGCGCCCAGGCTGCCGGCAGCCTCTTCCAGCTCTTTTTCAAAATCTTCCAGCACCGGCTGCACCGTGCGCACCACAAACGGAAGGCCGATAAAGATCAGCGCAAACACGATACCCACGCGGTTGAACACCAGCTGGATGCCCAGCGGCGCAAAGTACTGGCCAATCCAGCCGTTGTCGGCCAGCAAGGCGGTCAGCGAGATGCCGGCGACGGCCGTGGGCAGCGCAAAAGGCAGATCGACCAGCGCATCGACGATCTTCTTGCCCGGAAACTTGTAACGCACCAGCACCCAGGCGATCAGCATGCCAAACACCAGGTTCACCAGCGCGGCGATCAGTGAGGCACCGAAGGTGACCTTGTAGGCGGCCACGGCAATGGGGGCGGAGATCGTGGTCCAGAACTGGTCCCAGGTCAGCTCAAAGGTCTTGAACAGCAAGGTCGCCAGCGGGATCAGCACAATGATGCTGAGGTAGAAAATGGTGTAGCCCAGGGTGAGCCCAAAGCCTGGCAGTACCCGTTTGGCACTCCGGCGTTTGGCACTGGGCACGGCGTTGGCCGGGGCAGTGATGGCAGCTGACATGGATTCCGATCGGCAAAAATCTACAGGAAATACGCAGTCAGCGCCCGGCTGGCGGGCGCTGCTGCTGGCTCATCACTTCTTGGGTTCGGTGAACAGCTTGTCGAAATAGCCGCCGTCGCTGAAATGGGTCTTCTGCGCTTCACCCAGGCTGCCAAAGTACTTGCCCACGGTGAACTGCTTGATCGGCTTGAACACGTCGGCGTGCTTTTTCAGCACCGCTTCGCTGCGGGGGCGGATCGCATGGTTGGCGGCGATTTCCTGGCCTTCATCGGAGTAGAGGAAGTCCAGGTAGGCCTTGGCCAGCTCGGCCGTGCCCTTTTTCTCGACCGTGCGCTCGACCACGGCAACCGGGTTTTCAGCGGTGATGCTCACCGATGGGTAGACCGGATCGACCTTGCCCTTGCCAAATTCGCGGTCAATGGAGACCACTTCGGATTCAAAGGTGATCAGCACATCGCCCACATTGCGCTGCAGGAAGGCGGCCGTCGCATCGCGCCCACCCTTGGCCAGCACCGGCACGTTCTTGTACAGCTTGCTGATGTAGGCTTGCGCATCGGCGTCCGACCCACCCTTTTCACGGGCCTGGCCCCAGGCGGCCAGATAGGCGTAGCGGCCATTGCCACCCAGCTTGGGGTTCACGACCACCACCTGCACACCAGGCTTGATCAGGTCATCCCAGTCCTTGATGCCCTTGGGGTTGCCATTACGCACCAGAAACAGCATGGTCGAGGTGGTGGGCGATGCGTCGTTGGGAAACTTCTTGGCCCAGTCCTTGGCAACCACGCCCTTTTCGGCGAGGAACTCCACGTCGGTCGTGGTGTTGAAGGTCACCACATCGGCGGCGAGGCCTTCGGACACGGCACGCGCCTGGGCGCTCGAGCCACCATGGGACTGGTCGACCTTGATGTCGACACCCTTGGTCTTCTTGTAATGGGCGATAAAGGCCGTGTTGTAGTCCTTGTAGAACTCGCGGGCCACGTCATACGAGACATTGAGCAGCTGGTTTTGTGCCAGCACCGAACCACTGGCCACCACCGCTGCGGCAACCACCAAAGATTTCAATCCACCCAGTTTCATGTTCTGCTACCCGTTTGTATGAAGTGATGTAGCAAATTGTGGACTTTTGTACTTAAAACTCAAACGAATATATTTTTGTTAATTTATGGTGTTTTGAGAATATAGAAAAAGCGCGGCATCACAGGCCCAGAATGATGACGAGCACGCCCTTGTCAACCTTGATATCGCGCACCGCCATGCGCGCAACGCGCTGGCGCGTGTCCGATGCATTGAGCGTGTAGATCGGTTGCTGGGCCAGGTACGAGGCCATGGCGGCCTCCAGCGCCACCTGCGCCATCGCCGTGCGCCGCTCATCGAGGCCCTGCACCACCAGCTTGTCCATCACCGGCTGGTCCAGAAAGATCGCGCCGCGCTCGGCGTCATAGCGCAAGGAGGAAGACACATCGATCTGCGCGCCCAGCAGCTGGCTGCCGCTCGTGTTGGTCGTGACGGTCATGTTCAGCCCGAAGTCGACGCGCTCGCTGTCCTCATTCAAATGCACCCGGGGCTGCGCCATGGTGACGGAGACCAGCGGGTAGCGCTGCGTCAGCGGCAGGCGCTCGGCGAGCTTTTGCTCGAGCTGCGCCTGGCTGATGCGGATTTCATAGGTCTTGCCCGCCAGGTACCAGATGGCAGCGGCGCCCACCAAGGCCAGCAGCGCCAGCAGTGACCATGCAAATTTTTTTCCCATGCCTGCACAACTCCTCTTGCTACAACCTTGCCTATTCCACCCGCCAGCTCGGCAGCCGCCAATGCCGCCACAGCGCAATCGCGCGCAGGCCGGCGGTGACGAACACGCAGCCGAGCATCGGCGCCATCTCTGGCACGGGCGAGCTGCGCAGCAGCAGATCTACCCAGCCGCCGACAAAAGCGCAGACCGCATAGGGCTGGTGGTCACGGAAAGCCTGCGGGATCTCGCCGCACATCACATCGCGCAACACCCCGCCAAACACCCCGGTGATCACGCCCATCATCACGCAAATGAGCGCGGGCAGCCCTTGCTCGGCGGCCATGTCCACGCCCACCGCGGCAAACAGGCCCAGACCCAGCATATCGGGCCAGAGCATGGCGCGCTCGGTCAGCGCAAAATGGCGCTGCCGCAAAAAAATGATGGCCAGCAGGCTGATGCCCAGGATCACCCAGACAAAGGTCTCCTGCCGCACCCAGAAAAAGGGCCGCTGGTCCAGCAGCAAATCGCGCAAGGTGCCGCCGCCAAACGCGGCCACAAAGGCCACCACGCAGACGCCGACGACATCGAGCTTCTTGTGCGCCGCCTTGATCACCCCGGACAGCGCAAACGCAATCGTCGCCGCGATCTCCAGCACCTGGCGCGCAGTGTCGATGATGTGCGGTGTGTCCATGGCCATGGGCAACAAGGTAAGAGGCGGGGCGCGGCCAGATGCGCGCCCCACCGGTGGAAGGTCAGGCAGCTTGCATATTGCTGATCATCTCATCGCCAAAGCGCGAGGTGCTGACCTGCGTGGCGCCATCCATCAGCCGCGCAAAGTCATAGGTCACGCGCTTGGAGGCAATGGTGGCCTCCATCGCGGCAATGATCAGGTCCGCCGCTTCGCTCCAGCCGATATGGCGCAGCATCATCTCGGCCGACAGGATCAGCGAGCCGGGGTTGACATAGTCCTTGCCCGCATACTTGGGCGCCGTGCCATGCGTGGCCTCGAACACCGCGACCCGGTCCGACAGATTGGCACCCGGCGCAATGCCGATGCCGCCCACCTGCGCGGCCACCGCATCCGAGATGTAGTCGCCGTTCAAGTTGAGGGTGGCAATCACCGAGTAATCGGCCGGGCGCAGCAGCACCTGCTGCAAGAAGGCATCGGCAATCACATCCTTGATGATGATCTCGGAGCCATCCTTGGGGCTTTTGAGGCGCATCCAGGGGCCGCCGTCGATGACCTCGGCGCCGAATTCCTTCTTGGCCAGCGCATAACCCCAGTCGCGGAACGCACCTTCGGTGAACTTCATGATGTTGCCCTTGTGCACCAAGGTCACGCTGGGCTTGTCATGGTCGATCGCGTACTGGATGGCCTGGCGCACCAGGCGCTCGGTGCCTTCGCGCGAGACGGGCTTGATGCCGATGCCCGAGCTTTGCGGAAAGCGGATCTTCTGCGAGCCGATCTCCTGCTGCAAAAAGGCAATCAGCTTGACGGCCAGGTCCGAGCCTGCGGCAAACTCGATACCGGCATAGATGTCTTCGGAGTTCTCGCGGAAGATCACCATATGCGTCTTATGGGGCTCGCGCACCGGCGAAGGCACGCCTTCAAAGTAGCGCACCGGCCGCAGGCAGACATACAGGTCCAGCGTTTGGCGCAGGGTGACGTTGAGCGAGCGGATGCCGCCGCCCACTGGCGTATTCAATGGTCCCTTGATGGCAACCAGGTACTGGCCGATGGCATCCATGGTTTCCTGGGGCAGGCTTTGGCCCTCGCCATACAGGCCAACTGCCTTGTCACCGGCAAACACTTCCATCCAGGCAATGCGGCGGGCCTCGCCATAGGCCTGGGCCACCGCTGCATCCACCACCTTGCGCATCACCGGCGTGATGTCGCGGCCCACGCCATCACCTTCGATAAAGGGGATGATGGGCTGGTCGGGCACGCACAGGCTGTGGTCCGCATTGGCCGTGATGGCCTGCCCGCCCTCGGGTTGCTGGATATGTTGAGCACGCATTGTCACAAATCTCCCAATCTGATTCTTCGCCCAGCCCCACACCAGGCACCAGGCGCATGTGTTACCGCCAACGATTCTATCGACAAATACCGGCCGGGCCCGGCTGCACAAACTGTGACATCTGATCCCGGCACCGGGCATGGCACAGCGGACGCGCAGCAAGGCTGGCATGGTGTATAAAACCGGCTATGGCGCGCTGCGCCGCCACGGCACATCTCGTGCACCCTGCTTTGTGAGAGTCCTGACCACCATGTTCCCCACCCCCTTGGCCATCCGTTCTTCCCGCCTCGCTCAGCGCTGCCTTGCCGCATCGGCCCTGGCCTGCGCACTGGCTGCGGCCTTGCCGGCTGCGGCGCAGCAGGCGGCGCCCACCGGGGAGCCCCAGATGCAGCTGGCCCGCACCGAGCTGACAGCCGGCATGCACCGCATCCATGCGCAGGTGGCGCAGACGGCGCGCGAGAAGGAAATCGGCCTGATGTTCCGCAAGGAGATGCCGGCCAACGAAGGCATGCTTTTTGTGTTTGACCGCCCCGGCACCCAGTGCTTCTGGATGAAGAACACCATCCTGCCGCTGACCGCCGCCTTTGTCAGTGACGACGGCACCATCGTCAACCTGGCCGATATGCAGCCGATGACGGAAGACTCGCACTGCTCGAGCAAGCCGGTGCGCTATGTGCTGGAGATGAACCAGGGCTGGTTCAAGCAAAAGGGCATTGCGCCCGGCACCAAGCTGCGCGGCCGCCCTTTCAGCGCAAACTGACCATCCCCTGCAGTAGTCACCAACAGGCAGGCCCAGCGCAGGGCTTGCCTCTATGATGGTCCGCAGAACAACCCTGTGGAGACATGACCATGGCTGCAACTGCGCGCTACCCCCTGCCCGATCTCAAGAGCCTGCCCGAGGACATCCAGGCCCGCATCGCCCAGGTGCAGGAAAAGGCCGGCTTCATCCCCAATGTGTTTTTGGCCTTTGCACGCCGCCCGGCGGAATGGCGCGCCTTCTTTGCCTACCACGATGCGCTGATGGAGCGCGAGGAAAGCAGCCTGAGCAAGGCCGAGCGCGAGATGATCGTCACCGTCACCAGCGCGCACAACGAGTGCCTGTACTGCGTGGTCGCGCATGGCGCGCTGGTGCGCGTCTACGACAAGGCCCCGATGCTGGCCGACCAGTTGGCCGTCAACTACCGCAAGGCGAATATCTCGGCTCGCCAGCGCGCGATGCTGGATTTTGCGATGAAGGTCTGCACCCGCTCGCAGGAGATTGACGAGGCGGACTTCAGCGCCCTGCACACCCATGGCTTTGATGACGAAGACATCTGGGACATTGCGGCCATCACCGCCTTCTTTGGCCTGAGCAACCGCATGGCCAGCTTTGCCGGCATGCAGCCCAATGACGAGTTCTATCTGATGGGCCGCATTCCCCGCAGCAAGGCCTGAGGCGGCAAAAGAATGGATCAAGGACAAGAAGACTGCCTGCTGATCAGCGAGAGCGACCTGCACCTCTTGGCGCTGCAGGTATTGCAGCACCTGGGCTTGAGCGCAGACCATGCCCAGGCCATCGCCCGCATCGTGGTCGCAGGCCAGCGCGATGCCTGCCAAAGCCATGGCGCCTACCGCATCCTGAGCGCGGCCCACACCATCCGCACCGGCCTGGTGGACCTGCAAGCCCCTCCTCTGCTGCAGCCCACGCAAGGCGCGATCACCCGGGTCGATGCCCAGCGCGGCTTCTCGCCCTGGGCGCTGGAAGTGGGCCTGCCGCCCTTGGTGGCTGCCACGCGCCAGCTGGGCATGGGCGCCTTGGTGATCAACCACTGCTGCCACTTCACGGCGCTGTGGCCGGAGGTGGAGATGCTCACCGACCAAGGCCTGGCCGCGCTGGTGATGACACCCAGCCATGCCTGGGTCGCCCCGGCCGGCGGCAGCAAAGGGGTGTTTGGCACCAACCCGATTGCCTTTGGCTGGCCCCGGCCGGGCCCCTACCCCTATGTATTTGACTTTGCCACCAGCGCCATTGCGCGCGGCGATCTGGACCTGCACCGCCGCGCCGGCACCCCGCTGCCCGAAGGCGTGGGCATCGATGCGCAGGGCCAGCCATCGACCGACCCGGCCGCCGTAGCCCAGGGCGCGATGCGCACCTTTGGCGGCCACAAGGGCTCGGCCCTGGCCACCATGGTCGAGTTGATGGCCGGCATGCTGATTGGAGATCTGGGCAGCCAGGAATCGATGGCGCTGGACGCCGGTGCCGGCGGCATGCCCTGCCATGGCCACCTGGTGCTGGCTTTTGACCCTGAACGCTTTGCTGGCGAAGACTGGCCCGGCCACCAGGCGCGTGCCGAGGCCCTGTTTGCCGCGATCAAAGGCCAGGGGGCACGCCTGCCCTCCGAGCGGCGCTATGCCGCGCGGGCTTTGAGTGCGCAGCAAGGCATCCGCCTGCCACGCCAACTGCACGCCGAGATCCTGGCCTTGTTGAACTGATGCACAGCAAACAGCCGCCCATCTTGGCGGCTGCAATCTGCGAAGCATGTGGCCGGACTAGCGCGCGATGCGCTTGGCAATCTCGGCGACCAGCTGCTCGCCCAAGACTGCCTTGCTGGCATGGGGCAGCTCCTTATGGCCTTGCGCATCCACCAACAGCAAGGCGTTATCGTCCTTGCCAAAGGTGGCGGGGCCAATATTGCCGACCAAGAGCGGAATCTGCTTGCGCAGTCGCTTGGCCTGGGCATTAGCCAACAGGTTTTCGCTCTCAGCGGCAAAACCCACGCAGTACAGAGCACCGCTTTTGGCGCGAGGCAGCTGCGCGACCGTGGCCAGAATGTCCGGATTCTCGACAAAGGCCAGTTGCGGCACCTCGCCACTGCCGTCTTTCTTGATCTTCTGATCCGCCGCGCGGGCTGGGCGCCAGTCGGCCACCGCAGCGGTGGCGACAAACACATCGGCGCCTTCAACGCTGGCCAGCACCGCCTGCAGCATGTCTTGCGCCGATTGCACATCAATGCGGCGCACGCCACGCGGCGTGGGCACATGCACGGGGCCGGCTACCAGCGTGACCTCGGCGCCAGCCGCCTGCGCCGCACGCGCAATCGCAAAGCCCATCTTGCCGCTCGAGAGGTTGGTGATGCCCCGCACTGGGTCAATCGCTTCAAACGTGGGGCCGGCGGTGATCAGCAGTTTTTTGCCTGCCAGCGCCTTGGCACTGAAAAAATACTGCAGCTCTTCCTCAATCTCGGCGGCCTCCAGCATGCGGCCGTCGCCAGTCTCGCCGCAGGCTTGGTCGCCATTGCCCACGCCCAGCACCACGGCACCATCGGCCTGCACCTGGCGCAGGTTGCGTTGCGTCGCAGGGTGGGCCCACATCTCGCGGTTCATCGCGGGGGCCAGGATCAAGGGCACGGTATCAATGGGCCGCGCCAGGCACAACAGGCTCAGCAGCTCATCGGCGCGGCCTTGCACCAGGCGGGCGATAAAGTCGGCGCTGCAAGGCGCCACGACAATCGCATCGGCCTCGCGGCTCAGGTTGATGTGCGGCATGTTGTTGTGCTCGCGCGCATCCCACTGTGAGGTATAGACTGGGCGGTTGGAGAGCGCCTGCATGGTGACGGGCGTCATGAACTGGGTGGCCGACTCGGTCATGACCACCTGCACGGTCGCGCCCGCCTTGGTCAATCGGCGGCACAGCTCGGCAGACTTGAATGCGGCAACGCCACCCGACATGCCGAGGACAATATGTTTTCCATGGAGCTGGTTCATGCCCGCCAATGTAGCAGAGGCACAGCGCGGCCGCTGCACTGCAGCAGACAAGAGAGCAGTGGCAGAGCGGCTATGTTGGCGGCGGTTGCTGCGCCGCAAACCCGTGGCCGTTGAAGCCCATTTACCGCAGCTGTCCGCACAGGCGGGCATACGCCTTTATAATCAGAATTTCCCACCTCCCTAAAAGACATGACCAAATTTGTCTTCGTTACTGGCGGTGTGGTGTCTTCCCTGGGCAAGGGAATCGCCTCAGCCTCCCTTGCAGCGATTTTGGAATCGCGCGGACTCAAAGTCACCCTGATCAAGCTGGATCCCTACATCAACGTGGATCCGGGCACCATGTCCCCCTTCCAGCACGGCGAAGTGTTTGTGACGGACGATGGCGCCGAGACCGACCTGGACCTGGGCCACTATGAGCGTTTCATCGAAACGCGCATGCGCCAGACCAACAACTTCACGACCGGCCGTATCTACCAAAGCGTTCTTGAAAAAGAGCGCCGTGGTGATTACCTGGGCAAGACCGTGCAGGTCATCCCGCACATCACCAACGAGATCCAGGAATACGTCAAGCGCGGCGCCGGCATCGGCACCGACCACGCAGTCGATGTCGCCATCTGCGAAATCGGCGGCACGGTCGGCGATATCGAGTCGCTGCCCTTCCTGGAAGCGGTGCGCCAGCTGTCGCTCAAGCTCGGCCCGAACAACTCGGCCTTTGTGCACCTGACCTACCTGCCCTACATTGCAGCGGCCGGCGAGCTCAAGACCAAGCCCACCCAGCACACGGTGCAAAAGCTGCGCGAAATCGGTATCCAGCCCGATGCGCTGCTGTGCCGCGCCCAGCATGCGGTGCCTGAGGAAGAGCGTGACAAGATCTCCTTGTTCACCAACGTCCAGTCCTGGGGCGTCATCAGCATGTGGGATGTGGACACCATCTACAAGGTGCCGCGCATGCTGCACGAGCAGGGCCTCGATGGCCTCATCTGCGACAAGCTGCGCCTGAACACGCCACCGGCCAACCTCAAGCGCTGGGATGACCTGGTCTACGAGACCGAGCACCCCAAGGGCGAAGTGGCCATCGCGATGGTGGGCAAGTATGTCGAGCTGTCGGACGCCTACAAGTCCGTCAACGAAGCGCTCAAGCACGCTGGCATGCAAAACCATGTGCGCGTCAAGATCACGCACGTGGATTCGGAAACCATCCATGACAGCGATGCGGCCGAGCTGCTCAAGAGCTATGACGGCATCCTGGTGCCCGGCGGCTTTGGCTCGCGCGGTGTCGAAGGCAAGATCTCGACGGCCAAGTTTGCCCGCGAAGGCAAGGTGCCCTACCTGGGTATCTGCCTGGGCATGCAGGTGGCGACCATCGAATACGCCCGCCATGTGGCGGGCCTGGACAACGCCAACTCCACCGAGTTCGACCGCCAGACCCCCCACCCTGTGATCGCGCTGATCACC
This sequence comes from Comamonas sp. MYb69, assembly GCF_037479315.1. Classification (NCBI taxonomy): domain Bacteria; kingdom Pseudomonadati; phylum Pseudomonadota; class Betaproteobacteria; order Burkholderiales; family Comamonadaceae; genus Comamonas; species Comamonas sp. MYb69. Next base: position 58,894 of record NZ_JBBGZG010000005.1, on the reverse strand, counting down.
GAGTGGAAGGATGCCGACGGCACCATCAAGACCCGCGACGAGAACTCGGACCTGGGTGGCACGATGCGCCTGGGCGCGCAATCGTCCGATGTGCAAAAGGACTCGCTGGCCCACAGCATCTATGGCGATGTAGTGACCGAGCGCCACCGCCACCGCTACGAGGCCAACACCCAGTACCTGGACCAGCTGCGCAAGGCGGGCCTGGTGATCTCGGCGCTGACCCAGCGCGAGCACCTGACCGAGATTGTCGAGCTGCCCAAGGCGGTGCACCCCTGGTTCATCGGTGTGCAGTTCCACCCCGAGTTCAAGTCCACCCCCTGGGCCGGCCATCCGCTGTTCAATGCCTTCATCAAGGCGGCAGTCGATCGCAAGAAGCAGGCAGCCAAGTAAAATTGCGGCCACGCTGCGGCACACACAGAAGCCATGACAAACAAAGCATCCACCAACGCTGCGTTTTTCATGGCGTCTTTGCTCTCACCCCATCCTTAAGGAACACCGTCCATGCAATTGTGCGGATTTAATATCGGGCTTGATAAACCGTTTTTCCTGATCGCCGGCCCCTGCGTGGTCGAGTCCGAGCAGCTGCAGATGGATGTGGCCGGACAGCTCAAGGAAATGACGTCCAGCCTGGGCATCCCCTTTATCTTCAAGAGCAGCTTTGACAAGGCCAACCGCAGCTCGGGCACGAGCTTTCGCGGCCCCGGCATGGAAAAGGGCCTGGAGATTCTGGCCAAGGTGAAAAAAGAGCTGAATGTGCCCATCCTCACCGATGTGCACACCGAAGCCGAAGTGCCCTACGTGGCCAGCATCGTCGATGTGCTGCAGACCCCCGCGTTCCTGTGCCGCCAGACCGACTTCATCCGTGCGGTCGCGCAATCGGGCAAGCCCGTGAATATCAAGAAGGGCCAGTTTCTGGCCCCGCATGACATGAAGAATGTCATCGACAAGGCCCGCGCTGCCGCCAAGGAAGTGGGTCTGCCCGAAGACAGCTTCATGGCCTGCGAACGCGGTGCCAGCTTTGGCTACAACAACCTGGTGAGCGACATGCGCTCGCTCGCCATCATGCGCGAAACCAATGCGCCCGTGGTGTTCGACGCCACGCACAGCGTGCAGTTGCCCGGCGGCAATGGCACCTCCAGCGGCGGCATGCGCGAGATGGTGCCCGTGCTGGCCCGTGCAGCGATTGCCGTGGGCGTCGCTGGCGTGTTCATGGAAACCCATCCCGACCCCTGCAACGCCCTGAGCGATGGCCCCAATGCCGTGCCGCTCAAGCACATGAAGGCCTTGCTCGAAACCATGGTGGCGCTGGACAGCATCACCAAGAAGAACGGTTTCCTGGAAAACAATTTTGGAGCTTAAATGCCAAGCGCATACATCATTGCATCGGTCACCGTCACCAACCCCGAGCAGTACGAGGAGTACCGCAAGTACAGCACCATCGCCATGCAAACCTATGGCGCCGAGGTCTGTGTGCGCGGCGGCAAGGTCGAGGTGATCGAGGGCGACTGGAACCCTGGCCGCACCGTGATCCTGAAGTTCAAGGACAGCGAGCAAGCCCGCCGTTTTTACGACTCCCCCGAATACAGCAAGGCGCGCGAGGCACGTGCCGGCGCTGCCATCATGCGCATGGTGCTGGTCGAAGGCGTTTAAGCGCTGCATCGCCCTGCCAAACCCCTTGATTCCGTGCAGTTGCAGTCCACCCGTTTGCAGCGCACCAACCCTTTTCTCAATCTCTGAAAGGCTCTAAAGTGAGTGCAATTGTTGATATCGTTGGCCGCGAAATTCTGGATTCGCGTGGCAACCCCACCGTGGAATGTGATGTATTGCTGGAATCGGGTGTGATGGGCCGCGCGGCCGTCCCCTCGGGCGCCTCCACCGGCTCGCGTGAAGCCATCGAGCTGCGCGACGGCGACAAGAGCCGCTACCTGGGCAAGGGCGTGCTCAAGGCCGTCGAGCACATCAATACCGAAATCTCCGAAGCCATTCTGGGCCTGGATGCCGCCGAGCAGGCCTTCCTGGACAAGACCCTGATCGACCTGGACAACACCGACAACAAGAGCCGCCTGGGCGCCAATGCCATGCTGGCCGTGTCGATGGCCGTGGCCCGCGCCGCTGCCGAAGAAGCCGGTCTGCCGCTGTACCGCTACTTTGGCGGCATGGGCGGTGTGCAGCTGCCCGTGCCGATGATGAACGTCATCAACGGCGGCGCCCACGCCAACAACTCGCTGGACCTGCAAGAGTTCATGATCGTGCCCGTGGGCGCGCCGAGCTTCCGCGAAGCGCTGCGCTGGGGTGCTGAGGTGTTCCACGCTCTGAAGAAGATCATCGACAGCCGTGGCATGCCGACCGCCGTGGGCGACGAAGGCGGATTTGCGCCATCGGTCGAGAACCATGAAGCCGCTATCCAGCTGATCCTCGAAGCCATCGACCAGGCCGGCTACACCGCCGGCGAGCAGATCGCTCTGGCGCTGGACTGCGCTGCCTCCGAGTTCTACAAGGACGGCAAGTACGTGCTCGAAGGCGAAGGCGGCATCAGCCTGACGGCCGAGCAATGGACCGACATGCTGGCCGCATGGTGCGACAAGTACCCCATCATCTCCATCGAAGACGGCATGCACGAAGGCGACTGGGATGGCTGGAAGGTGCTGACCGAGCGCCTAGGCAAGAAGGTGCAGCTGGTGGGTGACGACCTGTTCGTGACCAACACCAAGATCCTCAAGGAAGGCATCGACAAGGGCATCGCCAACTCGATCCTGATCAAGATCAACCAGATCGGCACCTTGAGCGAAACCTTTGCCGCCATCGAGATGGCCAAGCGCGCCGGCTACACCGCCGTGATCTCGCACCGCTCGGGCGAGACCGAAGACAGCACCATCGCCGACATCGCCGTGGGCTTGAATGCGGGCCAGATCAAGACCGGGTCGCTGAGCCGCTCGGACCGCATGGCCAAGTACAACCAGCTGCTGCGCATTGAAGAAGACCTGGGCGAAGTGGCCGTGTACCCCGGCCGCGCCGCCTTCTACAATCTGCGCTAAGCCTGCTGCGGGGCATGGCCTCAGGCCCTGCCCCGCCAGCCCTTTCGAGCCCTGTTTGCCATGATCTCTCGCATTGTTCCCTTTGTGCTGCTGGCCATTTTGGTCAGCATCCATGCCCAGCTCTGGAGTGGGCGCGGCAGCGTGCCCTACGTCAAGGACATGAAGCAGCAAATCGCCACGCAGAAAACAGAGAACGAAGCGGCCACACGCGAGAACGTGCGCCTGGAGACCGAGGTCAACGACCTCAAGCAGGGCATGGACATGGTCGAAGGCAAGGCCCGCAATGAGCTGGGCATGGTCAAGCCCAATGAAGTGTTTGTGCAGTACACGCGCAAATAAAGCAGTGCAGCCCCCAGCCCCAGCAAGCGCCTCTTCGGAGGCGCTTTTTTGTCGCCCGCCCCCGGCTTTGGCCGTATCATCGCCGCCATGCCTGCGACGCCCTCCTCTGCCATGATGCCCAGCCCCCAGGGCTTGCCACCGACGGTCTATCTGGCCTCGGCAGCTTGTGAGGATGCAGCACAACTCGCGCAGCAACTGGCGCATTATCTGGCACAGGGCGATACGGCATCGCCCCCGGCATGGGTGCTGCAGGCCTGCAGCTTTGCGCAACTCACCGCCTCGCCAACGTCAGATATGCCAGCCGCTGTCCTGGCGCGGCATGACGCCGTGCTGCTGCTGGCGCCACCAATGCGTGACAGCGCCAGCCAAACCGATCCGGCGCAGACCCTGCTGATGCAAGCACGCCTGCACCTGGTGGCCCAGGGGCAGGCGTTTCAATTGTTGTTCAGCCAGGGGCACCGGCGGGAGCAGGAAGCACTTGCGGCACTGTGCAACTGGTTCCCCCTGGCGCCGGGCCTGCAGGCTTTGCGCACGGCATTGCGCCAGGCCAACCCAGGCGCGCGTGCGCGCTGGAACTGCGAAAAATGCAGCGACCCCGATTGCGAGCTGCGCCTGTTTCAGGGCCTGATCACACCGCCAGCCAGCTAAGCGCGCGGCCAGCGGCGCCCGGCATCACTGCATCAGGTTGGAGGCCGGCGGGTCATTGCCGCGCTCGGTAAACAGATGCGCCACATCGACCGCATCAAAGCGGTACTGCTGGCCACAGAATTCGCAGCCCACCTCGATCATGCCCTGCTCTTCCAGAATGCTGTCGGACTCTTCCTGGCCCAGGCTGCGCAGCATATTGCCCACGCGCTCGCGGCTGCAGGTGCAGGCAAAGTGCGGGCCGCCTTCGCCGTCTTCGGGCACAAAGCGCAGCAGCTTTTCTTCCCAGAACAGGCGGTGCAGGATGGTCTCGACGTCGAGGTTCAGCAGCTCATCGCGGGTCAGGCTGGCCGCCAGGTGGGCGATGCGGTTGTACTCTTCGTTGAGGCCGATCTGGTCGACCTCTTCGGTGTTCTGCGCGCCTGCTGCCAGATTGGCCTCGCCCTTGATCGGCATGCGCTGCACGATGAGGCCAGCGGCCACCTTGTCGTTGGCTGCCAGCACCAGCACAGTGTCGAGCTGCTCGGACTGGCGCATGTACTGCTGCAAGATGGCGGCCATGCTCTCGAGCGGCTGGCCATCCACATCGACCAGCGGCACCACGCCCTGGTAGGGCTGCTGGCCGGGTTGCTTGTCCTTGGGGTCCAGGGTGATCGCGCAGCGGCCCTTGCCATGCACATTGACCATATCGGTCAAGGTCGCATCGGCGGGCAGATCACCAATCATCGTGACGGTGGAGCGCACGCTCAGGTTGGTCAGCACCTCGGTGACGGCCAGCTTCACCGGGCCATCGCCCGAGATCTGGAACACCAGCGCGCCGTTGAATTTGATGTTGGACTGCATCAGCACGCCGGCGGCGGTCATCTCGCCGAGCATCTCCTGCACCGGCAGCGGGTACGGGCCGGTACTGGTATTGACTGCGCGGCGCTGCAAGATCTCTTGCCAGGCATCGGTCAGTCGAACAATGGCTCCCCGCACGGGCAGCCCATCAAACAAAAATTTATGCAGTTCAGACACTGTAATCTTCCAATTCAATACATGCAGGCCTGCTGCGCCCGGGCTTCACACCCGGGGCCACAGCGCCTCAATCCGGCAATTTTCGCAGACCCGATTTGAAACGCCGCGCATTGGCCATATAGCCCTCTGCACTGCGCCGCAGCCCCTCGATCTGCTCCTGGCTCAACTGGCGCACCACCTTGGCGGGGCTGCCCACAATCAAGCTGCCTTCAGGAAACTCCTTGTTCTCGGTCACCACCGCGCCAGCACCCACCAGGCAATGGCGGCCGATTTTGGCACCGTTGAGCACAATGGCGCCCATGCCGATCAGCGACGCATCGCCAATCGTGCAGCCATGCAAGATGACGTTATGGCCGATGGTGACGTGCTTGCCGATGTCCAGGGGCTTGCCCTTGTCGGTGTGCAGCACACTGCCGTCCTGGATATTGCTGCCCTCGCCAATGCGGATCGGGTCATTGTCCCCACGCAGGATGGCACCAAACCACACACTGCTGTCTGCGGCCATCTCCACGCGGCCGATCACCTGCGCGCTGTCTGCAATCCATGCCGAGGCGGCAACCTGCGGCTGCACACCATCGAGTTCATATTTCGCCATCATGTCTCCATCGGGTTATGGTTCTGGGTCAAGCACCCCCTTGGTGCTCGCAGCAGCGCGGGCCATGCCTGCCTTGCACGCCGCCATGGGGGCGCCAGCCTCATAATTGTAGGGATGGAATTACGTCAATGTGCCTTGCAGGCCCTGTGTGTGGCCGATGCCGAGGAAAAATCCGCGCTCACCCTTGCCATGTATGCGCAAAGAGCCACTATTTCAATAGCACCCCAGGCGCAGTTGGCTGTTCCCGAGGGCACCAGCCTGCCCGGCCACCCGGCCAGGCCTGAGCTCAAGGTCCACACCGCCATGGGCCGGCGCTCGCCCGCCACGGCCGAGGGCCGCGCCATCTTGCTGCACGCCATCGCCCATATCGAGTTCAACGCCATCAACCTGGCGCTCGATGCGATCTGGCGCTATGGCGGCATGCCCGAGGCCTTCTACCAGGACTGGCTGCAGGTGGCGGGCGAGGAAGCCAAGCATTTCCGGCTGCTGCGCGCCCATTTGCGCAAATGGGGCCATGACTATGGCGACTACCCGGCGCACCAGGGCCTGTGGACCATGTGCGAGAAAACCGCCGATGACATCGTTGCGCGCATGGCCTTGGTGCCCCGCACCCTGGAGGCCCGTGGTTTGGATGCAACTCCCCAGATCCAGTCAAAATTGCAACAAACGGCTGCGCCAGACGCCCTGGAGGCAGTCGCGATCCTGGACATCATCCTGCGCGAAGAAGTGGGTCACGTGGCGATCGGCAACCACTGGTACCGATTTCTTTGCGCGCAGCGCGATCTGGACCCGGAACGGCACTACAGCTGGCTTGTGAGCCACTACGAGGCACCTCGCCCCCGCCCGCCGATCAACCTGTCTGCCCGCCGCGAAGCTGGGTTCAGCCAGAGCGAGTTGGACTGGCTGCAGGGGCAACTGTAACAAACAGACGCTTTTTATACGCCAAAAGCGTGTGCAGTTTGCTACAAAACCAGCAGGTTCACTCTCTCCACAGACGCGTGAAATGCCTGATATGAAGGACAATGCACGTCGATCCCGAGATAACGAAATGCAGACATTGCTTGCGCCAGTTGCTGGTGAGGCACCACTGATGCATGCAATGGTTCAGCCGTACATGCAACACACGAGCGCGCCTCCTTCAACACCCCCCTCCATGGCAGCTGCCATGGTGTTCACGTCACCCGCACCCCCCATTGCCTGGCAGCCGATCAAGGATGCCGACGGTGCCGTCATCGGCCACGAGATATTCAACCGCTCACGCACCGCGTCGTCCCATACGCTGGAATCGGACCTGGCGCTGACGCATGCCGTGCTCTCGCACATCGAGCCCGCCCCCTTGCTGGGCGACGGCCTGCTGTTTCTGAACACCACGTTCGAGAGCCTGCGCGGCAGCTATCTGAATCTGCTGCCTGCAAGCCAGGTGGTGCTGGAGATCCCGTCGCTGGGCCATGCCGCATCGTCAGAGGCACTGGCACGCCGCCCTGCGCTGGAAGCCTTGCGTGCCAAGGGCTTTGCGCTCGCGTTCAACCATTCGGTGCTCGATTCGGCCTACGCGCCCTGGCACGACCTGGTCAACTACCTGAAGATCGATTTCTCGGTGCTGTCTGCCGAGCGCGCGGTACTGATGCTGCAGTGGGCGCGCCGCATCTCTGGGGCCACCTTGATCGCCGACAAGATCGAGTCCGCTGCACAGCTGCAATTGGCGCAGGAGAACAAGGCCCATCTGCTCCAAGGCTATGCGGTCAGCCGCCCCGAGCCCATTCCCGCCCGGGTCGTGCTGCCCAGCACCGCCGATGTCGCCGCACTGGCTCAGGCGCTGAACAACAAGGCCGATACCGCCACCCTGGTCGAGCTGCTGCAGCACCGCCCCGCCCTGCTGTTCAATCTGCTGCGCATGGCGCAGTCGCAAAACCTGGAGGCGCGCGCGCCCTACCTGTCCTTGCCCGAGCTGGTCCAGGCCTACCCGGCCGAGCACCTCAAGGCCTGGGAGACCATGCTGCAGGCCGTGGCGGCCAAGATTCCGCAGCTGCCCCAGATCCAGCACTGCGAAAAGCTCTACCCACGCCTGAGCGCAGAGCTGGCAGCCAAGGCCCAGGCGCAGTGGCCGCAAGTGCCCGCCGGCAACCTGCAACTGGTGGCCGGTGCCTTGCTGCTCGGCCATATTTTGGGCATGGGCGTTGCACAAACCGCCAACCAGCTGCTGCCCGGGGCGCTGGCCCCATCGGCGTGCCTGCTGGCCCAGGAGTGGCAGGCCTTGCTGCCCGTGCTGGCCTAGGCTACATAGCCCCCAGATAAAAAGCCCGATGCTGATGCAGCACCGGGCTTTTTTTTGGCACTGTTGCCCACACCGCAGCGGGTGCTGGGCCGGGTGATCAGACCATCTCGCCGTCCAGGTTGTCGTCGTGTGCGCGCTCACGGATAAAGAACGCCGCAATCAAACCCAGGGTCACGCCAAACATCACATAGAAGGCAGGCGACATGGTCGAGCCCGTGGTCTTGATCAGCCAGGTCACGATGAACTGGGCAAAGCCGCCAAACACCATCACGGCGATGTTGTAGGCCATGGACATGCCGACTGAACGCACATTGGCGGGGAAGAGCTCAGCCATCACCGTGCTGAAGACGCCAAAGAACACCGATACAAACAGGCACACAACGACCTGCACGGTCATCAGCTTGGCAATGGTCGGGCCATCGGTCAGCCAGGCGTACAGCGGGTACAGCACCAGCAGATAACCCAGCAGCGAGCCAATCATCAAGGGACGGCGGCCCACACGGTCCGACCAGGCACCCATGAAGGGCATCAGCACCACCATCAGCGCAGCGCCGGCCATCTGCACCATGAAAGTATCGTGCAGCGGCAGCTTCAAGGTGACAGTCGAATAGGTCACCAGGTAGGTGAAGGTGATGTAGATCGACACCGTGGCCGTTACCACCAGGCCCATGCCGACCAGGGTCTCACGTGCATGGGTGCGCAGCATCTCCAGCACACCGACTTGCTTGACCGTGCCGGCCTTTTGCGCGGCCTGCATCTTCACAAAGGTTTCTGGCTCTTCCACATGGCGGCGGATATAGATGGCCACCGGCACGATCAACAGGCCCACGGCGAAAGGAATGCGCCAGGCCCAGGACATCAGCTGCTCCTGGGTAAAGAAGTCGGTGATCAAGGTACCCACGGCTGCACCGATCAGCAGCGCCGCCATCTGGCCCGTCATCTGCCAGGAGCCGTAAAAGCCCCGCTTGCCCTTGGGCGCCAGCTCGATCAGCAGAGCTGTCGAGGTGCCAAACTCACCCCCTGCGGCAAAACCTTGCAGCAGGCGCGCCAGCACGATGAAGATCGGCGCCCAGATGCCCACACCCTGGTAGGTGGGCGCAAAGGTGATCAGTGCAATGGCCACGGCCATGATGCCGGTGACCATCACCATCGCCGCCTTGCGGCCCTTGCGGTCGCCGTACAGGCCCAGCAGAATGCCGCCGACTGGGCGCATGAAGAAGCCCACGCCAAACACGGCCGTGGTCATCAGGATGCGGTTGAGGTCATCGCCCGGATCGTTGGGGTTGGAGGGGAAGAACAGCTTGGCCACAATGGGCGTCATGAAGGCAAAGACCAGAAAGTCATACCATTCGAGCGCATTGCCAATGACAGCGGCCAGAATATTTCGCTTGGATACAGCAGTAGATTGCACGCAAAAATCCTAAAAAACACGAGGCACAGCCGGCAGCAACACGGCTAGATGCAATAACGAGAACGGAGAATGATCTTTGCAACGGTGCGGCCAGAGAAGCAGGCGTGCGAGACAGAAAAGCGGGCAAATCCAGGAAAACAGAGACTGCACCGGGGTCAATTCATGCATGAAATGCATAAATAACCATAAAGATCAGCATTGAATTGTAATCGGTCGCAAGCAGCGCGCCGGGCGCCACAGCGGGATTTAGCCCTGCCGGCGGTGCAGGAAAACCCCATTTCCCAGTCTGCGGGAGGCCCTGCGCCAAAGGCGGCGCAAACCCCTGAATTACTGGGAAAAGGCGCTGACCGCGCCAGTCACCAAGGCCTTAGCGGCGATCGGCCAATGCGTGGGCAATGGTGCCCAGGTCCACATATTCGAGCTCGCTGCCGATAGGCACCCCACGCGCCAGGCGCGTAAAGCCAATGCCCTTGCGCTGCAAGGCCTCGCTGATCACATGGGCAGTGGCCTCCCCTTCGGCAGTGAAATTGGTGGCCAGGATCACCTCCTGCACCACGCCGTCGCTCGCGCGCTGCAGCAATTGCTGCACACCGATGTCGCGCGGGCCAATGCCGTCGAGCGGCGACAGGCGCCCCATCAGCACGTAGTAATAGCCCTTGTACGCACCAGTGCGCTCCAGCGCCGCCTGGTCCGCCGGGGTCTCCACCACGCACAGGCGCGCGGCATCCCGCCCTTCGTCCAGGCAGGTGTCGCAGATGCTGTTTTCGGTAAAGGTGTGGCAGCGCTCGCAGTGCTGCACCCGGCTGCTGGCCTCGTGCAAGGCACGCGAGAGCAGCTCGGCGCCCTCGCGGTCGTTTTGCAGCAGGTGAAACGCCATGCGCGATGCCGACTTCACCCCCACGCCTGGCAGGCGGCGCAGCGCTTGCACCAGCGCCTCCAGGGTGCCGGTATCAGACATGGCCAGGGCCCATCAGCAGCTGCACCAGACAGACAAGCCCTTGGCCGTGCAGAGCAGCCAAGGGCTTGGTAACGATAAAAGCTTGCGACAAAGTGACTAGCTTAGAACGGGAACTTCATGCCGCCGGGCAGGCCTGGCATGCCAGCGGTGATCTTGCCCATCTTCTCGTTGCTGGTCTCTTCGGCCTTGCGCACGGCAGCGTTGAAGGCGGCAGCCACCAGGTCTTCGAGCATGTCCTTGTCTTCGGACAGCAGGCTGGGGTCAATGGTCACGCGCTTGACGTCGTGCTTGCAGGTCATCAGCACCTTGACGAGACCGGCACCGGACTCGCCTTCGACCTCGATGTTGGCCAGGTCGTCCTGGGCCTTCTTGAGGTTGTCCTGCATGGCCTGGGCTTGCTTCATCAAACCAGCGAGTTGTCCTTTGTTGAACATGGAAAATCCTTTTGTATAAAAACCTGCGGCAGGCGGGGAGGCCCATCTGCCAGCGAACGCCGCATCATAGAGGCTGAATGCTACCGGGCACTATTTTCGCGCCAAATTGCTGTATCAAAGACTGGACATAGGGATCCTGGCGCACGGTGTCCTCGGCCGCGCGCTGGCGGGCCTGCACGGCATGGGCCTTGCGCCGCGCCGGGCAGTCGCTCACGGCGCCCACCGACACCTCGATCTTGCCCACCAGACCGGCGGCCACCAGCGCGGTGCGCAGGCGCTCGATCGTGCCGGGCTGGGCGAGCGACTCCAGGTCCACCCGCAGCCACCAGGCATCGGCCTCGCGCTTGATGAGCTGGGAGCGCAGCGCCAACTGGCGCGCCACCGCCGTGATGGCTTCGGCCTGCACCAGGCCGGTAACCGTGTCGTTCCAGAATCGGCCCTCTTCGGTGTCCTCGAATTCGGGCGGCACGCGGCCCAGGTTCTCGCCAAAGTTGGCCGCTGGTCGGTCCAGCTCACTGGCTTGCGGCGTTTGCACCGGCAAGGCGATCAGGCTGGCACGGTCAGGGGCCGCTGCAGCGGGCGGCTGCGCGGCGGGCGCTGCAGCGGGCAGATCGGCCAGCGCTGCTGGCTCGTCATCCGCATAGGCCTCCATCGGTACCTCGTCAAAGTACGGCGCTGCGGTCTCGTCCTCGGCATCGCTGTCCGGCTCGGACGGGGCATCGTCGTCATGGGACTGCGGCTGCTCCTCTTCCACCAGCTCCTTCTCGGTCTGGGCGGGGGTCGGCGGCTCGACTGCGGCAGGCGCCACCGTGGCAGCGGCGCGTGCGGGAATCAAATCTTCTGCGCTACGCACCGGCAGCTTGACGGCTTCCACCGTGGGCGTGGCGGCGATAGGCTCCGGAGCCGGAGCTGCTGGCTGGGCCACTGGAGCGGTCACAGGTGCCGGTGTGGGCACAGGCGCGAACACAGGAGTGGGCGCTGAAACCGGTGCAGAAACAGGCGCAGAAATGGCGGCCGATGGCGCAGCAGCAATAGGCGCCGCAACGGCTACGGGCGCATCCACCACAGTGGCGACCTGCGGCGCTGGAGATGCTACAACCGGCGCCACCACGGGCGGAGCAACAGCCACGGCAGGCGCAGCAATCGGCGCAGCTGCTGGCTTGGGCGCAGCAGCCACCGGGGCCACAGCCCCACTATTCAGAGTTTTTTTTTCAGCCGCGCCCGCAGGCTTGAAGGCCAGCAGCCGCAGCAGCGCCATCGTCAAGGCCGCATATTCATCCGGTGCCAAACCCAGCTCGCCCCGGCCATGCAGCGCAATGCTGTAGAGCAGCTGGGTCTCGTCCGCAGGCATCTGCTGGGCCAGGCGCAGCAGCTCCTGCTGCTCGGCATCGTCTTGCGCGCCGGCGGCCTGGGCCTTGTCCGGCACGGCCTGGAACACGGCCATGCGCTGCAGCTGCACGGCCATGTCTTCCAGGGTGGATGCGGCCGAGAGACCCTGGTGGCGCAGCTGGTTGACGGTATCGACCACCTCGGCGCCATCACCGCGCGCCAGCGCATCGATCAGGCGAAACACATGGCTGGAATCGACGGCACCCAGCATCTGGCGCACGCTGGCTTCCTGCAGCTGGCCGCCACCAAAGGCAATCGCCTGGTCGGTCAGCGACAGCGCATCGCGCATCGAACCACGGGCCGAGCGCGACAGCAGCCGCAAGGCTTGCGGCTCGGCCGCAATCTGCTCTTGCACCAGCACGCGGCCCAGGTGTTCCTGGATGGTCTCTGGCGCCATCGGGCGCAGGTTGAACTGCAGGCAGCGCGACAGCACCGTGACCGGCACCTTTTGCGGGTCGGTCGTCGCCAGCACAAACTTCAGGTACTCGGGCGGCTCTTCCAGCGTCTTCAACATCGCATTGAAGGCGGTATTGGTGAGCATGTGCACTTCGTCGATCATGAAGACCTTGAAGCGCCCCTGCACCGGCTTGTACACCGCTTGCTCCAGGAGGCCCTGCACTTCATCGACGCCGCGGTTGGAGGCGGCATCGAGCTCGGTGTAATCGGGGAAACGTCCGCTGTCGATCTCGGTACAGGCCGGGCACACGCCGCAGGGCGCAGCGGTGATGCCGCCATGGCCGTCAGCGCCCGTGCAGTTGAGCGACTTGGCCAGAATGCGCGAGACCGTCGTCTTGCCCACACCCCGGGTTCCCGTGAACAGATAGGCATGGTGCAAGCGCTGCTGCACCAGCGCATTGGACAGCGCCTGCACCACATGCTCCTGGCCTACCATTTCAGAGAAATTTCGCGGACGGTATTTGCGAGCGAGAACAAGATAAGACATAGCATCGCATTCTACGGTCAGTCACGGCCATGGGCGGCACTGGCTGCGCGCAGCTTGCAATACTTTTGGCCGCTGCGCCCTGGCCGCATAGGCGAACAAGGACTTTTTGGCCAGCTTGGCCAAGGGGGTCCCATTCTTTAGGTACAATCGACAGCTGACGGGCCTCCTCGCATGGGGAAGCGGCCAACCGGGTCAGGTGGGGAACCAAGCAGCCCTAACTGTGGATCCAGTGCCGGGGTCAGGCTCGTCACCTTCTTTCGACCAATGCCAGCCTCGCGCTGGCATTTGCTTTTCCAGGCCAGGCGTGGGAATCCACGTAGAATGGCGCCCAAGCCATTCCTGTCACTGCCATGAAATACCTGCTGTGGCTGCTCAAAGCTGTCATCTTCTTCACCCTGTTTGCATTTGCGCTCAATAACCAGCGGGATGTGGTGGTGCATCTGTTTTTTGGCACCCAATGGCAGGCGCCGCTGGTTCTGGTGGTGCTGCTCGCCTTCAGCGCGGGCGTGATTGTCGGCATCATCGGCATGGTGCCGCGCTGGTGGAAGCACCGCAAAGCCGCGCAGCGTGCAGCGGCAGCGCAAACCGCTGCGGGCGAGCCCACCCCTTCCACCAACGCCCCTGCGGACGAGACCACCCCGCTGCCACCTCATGGAATTTGACATCTCCTGGATCCTGCTGGGTTTCCCCGCAGCGTTTGTACTGGGCTGGCTGGCCTCGCGCTTTGATCTGCGCCAGATCCGCCGCGAGAACCGCAGCGCCCCCAAGGCCTACTTCAAGGGGCTGAACTTTCTCTTGAACGAGCAGCAGGACAAGGCCATCGATGCCTTTATCGAGGCCGTGCAGAACGACCCCGATACCGCCGAGCTGCACTTTGCGCTGGGCAATCTGTTCCGCCGCCGGGGCGAATACAGCCGCGCCGTGCGCGTGCATGAGCACCTGCTCTCGCGCGCCGACATCAGCAAGCCCGAGCGCGAACGCGCCCAGCATGCGCTGGCCCTGGATTTCATGAAAGCAGGCCTGCTGGACCGCGCCGAAGATGCGCTGGCCCGGCTGGAGAACACCCCCTACGAGAATGAGGCACGCCTCTCGCGCCTGGCGATCTATGAGCGCGCCCATGACTGGCCCCAAGCCGTGCAGATCGCGCGCCTGATGCACAGCCACAACCAGGGCGACTACAGCGTACGCATTGCCCATTACCTGTGCGAACAGGCGCTGGGCCAGTTGGCACAAGGACAGCTCGACGCCGCGCAGGATTTGCTGCAGCAAGCCCAGTCCGAGGCTCCGCACGCGCCGCGCCCCCGGATCGAGCTGGCCCACCTGCAGCACAAGAGCGGCCATCCCGCGCTGGCCTTGGGATCGTTGATGGAGCTGGCCTCGGTGTCGCCCTCATCGGTACCCCTGGTCGCACCGCTGATGCTGGAGCTGGTCAAGAGCGACGAGCGCAAGCCCCAGGTGCGTGCGCTGCTGGAGGCCAACTACCAAAGCGCGCCATCGCTGGATGTGATGCAAAGCCTGGTGCAGCTGGACGAATTTGCCGGCGTGGAACAAGCCGAGGGCCCGGTGGGGCGCGACTGGTACATCGAGCACCTGCGCCATGAGCCCTCGCTGGTTGCAGCCGGCCGCTGGCTCGCGCAGGAATCGCTCAGCCACGAAGAGCACCACCCGGCCATTCAGCGCGCACTGGACAATGCCGCCAAGCCTCTCACCCGCTACCGCTGCGCTGCCTGCGGCTTTGAGGCGCGCCAGCATTTCTGGCAGTGCCCCGGCTGCCAATCCTGGGACAGCTACCCGCCACGCCGGGTTGAAGAACAGTAAGCGCCTGTTCTAAACCTATCCAAACAGCGATAGGACTTCGCTGCTGCTTCTGCTAGGATGCGGAAACGCCCTGCCCTGGGGCGCAGGAGCCCTGATATGCCACGGCACCGGACCCCACGCAGCCCAGCCCCGCCCGCACCGCTCTGCAGCCATGCGCCAGCAGCGGCGCAATATGCGCTTCCGCCACGCCCAACCGGTGTTTTTGGCCTGCGGCGCCGCCATCACCTCCCCCTGAACCAGCCACCCGACACTGCAGCAAGCCTGCAGTGTTGTGCTATGGGCAAGCGCCGGGCTATTCATGCAAAGCATGCATGGGCGCATACCCAAAACAGGCATCAAGAAAACACCTTTGCTCGCGCATTTGCAGTCACTAACATGGGGTATTGACTATCGATAAGCCATGACCAATATCCTGAACTTGCTCGGGTTTTAGTAGCAGCTGGGATCGGGCCAGCTTGTAGAATTTACAAAGAAATGGCACTTTCATACCTGATCCTCCTCCCCTTCATCGGCAGCGCAATTGCAGCGCTGTTGCCTGCCAACGCGCGTAACACCGAGTCCACGCTGGCTGGGGCCATAGCGGTGTTCTGTGTGGTTCAGGTCGCCATGCTTTTCCCGGAAACGCAGAACAACGGCGTCGTGCACCACAACGTTGCCTGGCTGGGCCAGCTGGGCCTGGATCTGCACTTCCGCATGGACGGGTTTGCCTGGCTGTTCTCCATCCTGGTGCTGGGTATCGGCAGTCTGGTCGTGCTGTATGCGCGCTACTACATGTCGCAAGCCGATCCGGTGCCGCGCTTTTTCTCGTTCTTCCTGGCCTTCATGGGCTCGATGATGGGCGTGGTGCTCTCGGGCAACCTGATCCAGCTGGTGTTCTTCTGGGAGCTGACCAGCCTGTTCTCCTTCCTGCTGATCGGCTACTGGCACCACCGCAAGGATGCCCGCATGGGCGCGCGCATGGCGCTCACCGTGACCGGCACCGGGGGCTTGTGCCTCTTGGGCGGTGTGCTGCTGCTGGGCCACATTGTGGGCAGCTATGAGCTCGACAATGTGCTGGCCGCAGGCGACCAGATCCGCAACCACGAGCTCTACCGCGTCACCCTGGTGCTGATCCTGCTCGGCGCGCTCACCAAGAGCGCCCAGTTCCCCTTCCATTTCTGGCTGCCGCGCGCGATGGCAGCCCCGACCCCCGTCTCCGCTTATCTGCACTCGGCAACCATGGTCAAGGCGGGGGTCTTTTTGCTCGCCCGCCTCTGGCCTGCACTGAGCGGTACCGAGGAATGGTTCTGGCTCGTTGGCGGTGCCGGCGCCATCACCTTGCTGCTGGGTGGCTATATCGCCATGTTCCAGCATGACATGAAGGCGCTGTTGGCCTACTCCACCTTGTCGCACCTGGGCCTGATCACCTTGCTGCTGGGCCTCAACAGCCCGCTGGCCGCTGTCGCTGCCGTGTTCCACATCATGAACCATGCGACCTTCAAGGCCTCGCTGTTCATGGCCGCCGGCATTGTCGACCATGAATCCGGCACCCGCGATATCCGCCGCCTCTCCGGCCTGCAAAAGATGATGCCGATCACCGGCACCTTGGCGATGGTGGCCAGCGCGGCGATGGCCGGCGTGCCGCTGCTCAACGGCTTTTTGTCCAAAGAGATGTTCTTTGCCGAGACGGTGTACATCAACACCACGCCGTTTCTGACCACCGCCTTGCCGGTGGCCGCCACCTTGGCCGGCATTTTCAGCGTCGCCTATTCGCTGCGCTTCACGGTCGATGTATTTTTTGGCCCCCCGGCCACCGATCTGCCCCATGAGCCCCATGAGCCGCCGCACTGGATGCGCGTGCCGGTCGAGCTCTTGGTTCTGATCTGCCTGCTGGTGGGTATTTTCCCGGCCTGGGCTGTGGGCAGCTACCTGGATGCAGCCGCCTCGCCGGTGGTGGGTGGCAATTTGCCGGAGTTCAGCCTGGCGCTGTGGCATGGCATCAATGCACCGCTGGTGATGAGCATCATCGCGATGCTGGCGGGCATCCTGCTGTACTTGCTGCTGCGCCTGTTGCGATCCAAGCAATACCTCGATGATGCGCCGCTGGTTGGCCGCGTCAATGGCCAATGGGTGTTCCAGGCGGTGATGGCGATCATCACCAATGGCGCGCGCCATATGCGCCGCTGGCTGGGCACGCGCCGCTGGCAGTGGCAGGCGCTGTGGCTGGTGCTGGCCGCCTTGCTGACCGCCACCCTGCCCTTGCTGATCCACGGCCTGCAACTGGGCAACCGGGGCCTGCAGCCGCTGTCGCCCGCCTTTGGCATTTTGTGGCTGATCGGTATCAGCTGCTCGCTGGCAGCGGCTTTCCTGGTCAAGTACCACCGCCTGGCGGCCCTGGTCACCTTGGGTGGCGCGGGTCTCGCCACCTGCATGACCTTCCTGTGGTTCTCTGCACCCGATCTGGCCTTGACCCAGCTGGTGGTCGAGGTGGTTACCACGGTGCTGCTGCTGCTGGGCCTGCGCTGGCTGCCCAAGCGCGACAAGAAGCTCAAGAAAGTCTCCCAGCATGGCGCACTGGTCACATTGCGCCGCTGGCGTGACCTGGCGATTGCGCTGCTGGCCGGTGGTGGCATGGCCTGGCTGTCATTTGCGATGATGAGCCGGCCTTTCCCGGAGAGCACCTCGACCTTCTTCCTGGAGCGTGCCCTGCCCGAGGGCGGCGGCACCAACGTGGTCAACGTCATGCTGGTCGACTTCCGGGGTTTTGATACCTTTGGTGAAATTGTCGTGCTTGGCATTGTGGCGCTCACCGTCTATGCACTGCTGCGCCGCTTCCGCCCCGCACCTGAGGCCATGGATGTGCCCGAGCAGCAGCGCTTTTTGCCGGCTGACTTGCAGACCGACCTGCTCAACCCGCGCAGCGCCACCGATACGGCTGTCGGCTATCTGATGGTGCCAGCGGTGCTGGTGCGCCTCTTGCTGCCGTTTGCCGCGATTGTGGCGATGTACCTGTTCATGCGCGGCCACAACGAGCCCGGTGGCGGCTTTGTGGCCGGCCTGACCCTGGCCATCGGCCTGCTGCTGCAGTACATCATCTCCGGCACGCACTGGGTGGAATCGCATCTGCCGATCTACCCGCGCCGCTGGATCGCCGCCGGCCTGCTGTTTGCGCTGGGCACGGGTGTGGGCAGCTGGTACTTTGGCTACCCCTTCCTCACCAGCCACACCGCGCACCTGACCTTGCCCGTGGTGGGCGAGATCCATGTGGCCAGCGCGCTGTTCTTTGATATTGGGGTGTTCTCGCTGGTGGTCGGCTCGACCATGCTGATGCTCACCAGCATTGCCCACCAATCCGTCCGGGGATTCCGCTTCCACGAGCGCCAGCAAGGCGAGCGCAGCGACTCCGCTTCTCAACCCTAAGGACAATACCAAATGGAAATCGTACTGGCCATTGCCATTGGCGTATTGACCGGCTCCGGCGTCTGGCTGTTGCTGCGCCCACGGACTTTTCAGATCATCATGGGTCTGCTCTTGCTGTCGTATGCGGTCAATTTGTTTATCTTCAGCATGGGCCGCGTGGGCCTGGCGATCGACCGCGAACCGATACTGCAGCCCGGTGTGCCCACCGATTTGATGCATTACGCCGACCCCATGCCGCAGGCCCTGGTGCTGACGGCCATCGTCATCGGCTTTGCGATGACCGCGCTCTTTTTGGTGGTGCTGCTCGCCTCGCGCGGCATGACGGGCACTGACCATGTGGATGGCTCCCTGTCCAACGATGTGCAGGAGGCGCCTTGATGTCGCTGATGATGCTGACTGAGCGCCTGATGCCGCACCTGCTGCTGGCACCGATTTTGCTGCCCATGCTGACCGCAGCGCTGATGCTGACCTTGGGCGAGAAGTACCAACGCACCAAACTGCTGATGAACATCAGCTCCTGCCTGATCGGCCTGGTCATTGCGATGGCCCTGGTCAAATGGAGCAACCAGGATGGCATGGCCACCTCGATGAGCGTCTACCTCTCGGGCAACTGGGCCGCGCCGTTTGGCATTGTGCTGGTGCTCGACCGGCTCTCGGCCCTGATGCTGCTGACCACCAGTGTGGTCGCGCTCTGCGCCGTGGTGTATTCCGGCGCGCGCTGGCACCGGGTGGGCGTGCATTTTCACCCGTTGTTCCAGTTCCAGATGATGGGCCTGGCCGGCGCCTTCCTGACCGGTGACCTGTTCAACCTCTTCGTGTTCTTCGAGATCATGCTGGCGGCATCGTACGGTTTGCTGCTGCACGGCTCGGGCAAATCACGGGTGCAGCATGGCCTGCACTACATCGCCATCAACCTGGCGGCCTCATCGCTGTTCCTGATCGGCGTGTCGATGCTCTACGGCATCACCGGCACCTTGAACATGGCCGATCTGGCGCGCATCATCCCCAGCGTCAGCAGCGCGGACCGGGGCTTGCTGCATACCGCAGCGGGCATTCTGGCGACCGCCTTCTTGATCAAGGCGGCGGTCTGGCCGCTGAACTTCTGGCTGGTGCCCGCCTATGGCTCGGCCACCGCGCCGGTGGGTGCCATTTTTGCACTGATGACCAAGGTGGGCATCTACACGATTGTGCGCCTGTGGACCTTGATGTTCAGCAGCGAGGCCGGGCCTTCGGCCCATTTTGGCAGCGCCTGGCTGATCCTGGGCGGGCTCGCCACGATGCTGTACGCGGCCGTCTCCATCCTGGGCACGCAGCGCCTGGGCTATGTGGCGGGCTATGCAGCCATTCTGTCGGCCGGCACCTTGCTCGCCGCTGCCGGCTTTGGCCAGAACCTGATGACCAGCGCCTTGCTGTACTACATGCCCAGCTCCACCTTGGCCGTGGCCGCACTGTTCCTGGTCACCGACCTGATTGAGCGTTGGCGCACGACCGACGGCGCCAGTGTCCGCTTTGAGGATGAGGAGGCGCCGTTTTTGACGGCAGAGCTGTTGCCGCGCGAGGGCCTGAACCTCGACGAGGACGAGGAAGTGCTGATTGGCCGGGCCATTCCGGCGGCCATGGCCTTCCTGGGCCTGTCGTTCATGGTCTGCACCTTGGTGATTTCCGGCCTGCCACCGCTGTCGGGCTTTATCGGCAAGTTCGCGATGCTCTCGGCGCTGCTCAATCCGCTGGGTCTGGGCTCGTCGGCCGGCACACAGATCGGCTGGCTGGGCTGGCTGTTCATGGCCATCCTGATCGCCACGGGCCTGATGGCCTTGACGGCCCTGGTGCGCATCGGCATTCGCGAGTTCTGGTCCAGCATCAGCCGCAACACGCCCGAGCTGAAGGTGATCGAAGGCCTGCCCCTGGCCATTTTGCTGGGCTGCTGCATTTTGATGGTGACCCATGGCGCCAGCGTGATGCGCTTTACCCAGCGCGCGGCCGACAACCTCCACTCGCCCGGCAACTACATCCGCGCGGTGCTGGAGACCAGTCCCAAGCCCTCCCCCACGGCCAAGCCCGTGGTTGCGCCCGAGATCCCGACCGTGCTGCCTGAATCAGGCTTTACAGCGGCGCCAGATGCAGCCCCTGCAGGAGGTAGCGAGCGATGAAGCGCCTTTTCCCTGCCCCCCTGCTGTCCGTGCTGCTGTGCCTGGTGTGGCTGCTGCTCAACCGCAGCATCAGCCCCGGGCAGATCATCCTGGGCGTGCTGTTCGGCTTGCTGATCCCGGTGCTGACCCAAGGCCTGCGCCCCCGCTCGGTCAGCATCAAAAAGCCCTTGACCATCATCCGCCTGGGCCTGCGCGTGGCGGCCGATTCGATTCGCTCCAATGGCGCCGTGCTGCGCCTGCTGCTGATGCCGGGCAGCCGCAAAAAGCCCGCCGGCTTTGTGCATGTGCCCCTGCAACTGCGCGACCCCAATGGTCTGGCGGTACTGGCGATGATCGTCTGTATCACCCCGGGCACCGCCTGGGCCGAGATATCGCGTGACCGCTCCATCCTGCTGCTGCATGTGCTGGAGGCAGATGACCCGCAGGGCGTCATCGACCACATCAAGGCCTTCTATGAACGGCCCCTCATGGAGATTTTTGAATGAACAACATTCTTGCCTGGACCATGCCGGCAGCCCTGTTCATCTTGCTGCTGGCCATGCTGTTTGCGATGATCCGGCTGCTCAAGGGCCCGCAGGCCCAGGACCGCGTGCTGGCCCTGGACTGCATGTACCTGATCGGCATGCTCGCCATGCTGGTACTGGGCATCCACTATGCATCGGTCAATTACTTTGAAGCGGCCCTGCTCATCGCGCTGTTTGGCTTTGTCAGCTCTACAGCCATGGCCAAGTTCCTGCTGCGCGGGGAGGTGATCGAATGACGGAAATCGACCTGCCCATCTGGGTGCAGATTCTCGTGTCGGTGCTGGTGCTCGCTGGCTGCCTGATCACCTTGATCGGCGCGCTCAGCCTGTTTCGCCTGCCCAGCTACTACGAACGCGTGCACACCCCGTCGATCATCGCCTGCGCCGGCTGCTGGCTGATTGTCTGGAGCTCCGTCTTTTACTTCAGCCTGCAGTCGCACAAGCCCAGCTTTCACACCTTGCTGATCGCCGTGCTGCTGTCGGTGGCTGTCCCCATCACCAATATCTTCTTGATGCGTGCGGCACTGTTCCGCGACCGGCGCATGGGCAAGGATGTGCCGCCCAGCCTGAGCCGCATCGTCTCGGCCAACCCGGAAGGCAACGACGCCTGAGCCCGCGATGGCGATAGATGGCTAAGCCACCACGGCGGGCGAGGCGCATTGGGGAATAAGCGCCAGGGGACAGCAGGAACAGCGCGCTTGTTCTATGCTGGTGGACCACCCGCATCCACACCCCAGGCCCCGCCATGACGCTTTTGCTCTCCCACACCCTCAACCGCACGCTCAGCCAATGGCTGGCTGAACGCCTGGCCCATCCGCAGCCCGAGCTGGCTTGGCAGCTCTGGTGTTTTGAAGGCGTGGATGCGCGCCGGGCGGCTGAAGAGCAACTGGCCAAGCAAGGCATCCGCGCCCGCATCCGCAGCGCCTACAAGCCGCTGGTACATGCGGTGCTGGAAGAGCTGGACACCACCGGGCTGCAAAGCCTGCAGCTGCACTACCCGCTGCATGCAGATGCCGCCGCCAACCGTTTCATGCTGGAGGCCTACCCGCTGGCCGCGATGCTGCCGCCCGGTGTCGAGCTGCAGATGGAGGCCGGCCAGCACAACAGCAGCTACACATTGGCGCTGCGCTACCAGGATGGGCGCACACAAAGCCTGCAGGTGTTCGCGCCCAACCGGCCTTTCCAATCGGCGCACGGCAGCAGCGGCATCACCCCCTGCGGCTGGCAGCAGGCGCATGATGCCCAGGGGCGCATCGTGCACGATACCGCTGTACTCACCGACTATGAAGCGGCCTATGCCCAAGCCATGCAGGCCATTGAGCAGCATGGCTGGCCCAAGACCGAGCCCTTCTTTGGCCGCCTGCATATCGCCATGCAACTGCCTGGTTTTGAGCAAGCGATTGCCGGCACGGACGAGACCATGAGCACGCCCGAAGCCATGCACGAGGACCTGTATTTCTCGCTGCTGGAGCATTTCCAAAAGCTGTCAGGCCGCGCAGCCGGTGACCGCCGCCTGCAACCGGGCCAGATCGTGCCGGACATCCGGATCGCCACCCAATCGCACCCGCTGGAGCTGTCCACGGTGGGCTTGCAGATCCGCGCACTGGCCCTGAGCGAGCCTTTGCCCGAGGTGGATAACGGCCTGCCTGCGGCTGCCCTCAGCCCCCACAGCATGGCCCAGGCCGATGCAGCCGCAGCGCAGCTACAGCGCGCGCCGAGCCTGGCCCAGATGGATGCGCTGGTCCAGCCGCTGTTTTCCGCTTATGGCAGCGCCTGCCAGGGCCAGAGCGTGCAAGGCCGCCCCATTGCTGCCACTTATAAAAAGGGCAGCGAGCACCCGGTGGTGCTGAGTGGCGGCCAGCATGCCAACGAGATATCGGGCGTGACAGGCGCGCTGCGTGGTGCGCTGGCACTGGCGCAGCGGGCGGACAGCCACTTTGCCTATATCCCTGTCGAGAACCCCGACGGCTACGACCTGCACCAGTGGTACTGCCGCTATGCCCCCGAGCAGATGCACCATGCAGCGCGCTACACCGCGCTGGGCGATGACCTGGCCTACCGCGACCATGCCCCCTGGTACGAAGGCGCCCTGCGGCGTGATGCGATTGCTGCCAGTGGCGCGCAGTTGCACCTGAGCCTGCATGGCTACCCGGCCCATGAATGGACGCGACCCCTGTCCGGCTATGTGCCGCAGGGCTTTGACCTCTGGACCATTCCCAAGGGCTTTTTCCTGATTCTGCGCTACCAGGAAGACTGGCAGCCGCAGGCAGAGGCTCTCGCCGAACGGGTGGCGCAGGCCCTGCTGCAGGTGGCAGGTTTGCCAGAATACAACCGCCGCCAATTGGCGCTGTACCAACGCCATTCCGGCCGCCAACCGTTTGAGCTGCGGCACGGCACGCCCTGCACCATGCAGGTCGACAACCACGGCCTGACCCCCGTGAGCCTGATCACCGAGTTTCCGGACCAGACGGTGGTGGGCGACGCGCTGGTTTTTGCGCATACCGTTCAACGCGCTGCGGTGCTGGCCGCCTATGCCGCCTGGCAGGACATTGTGCCAACGCGCTGAGCTGGTGAGCATCACGGGCCTGGCACCGATTTTTCACGCAGTGCAGCTGCGCCCTGCTAAGCTGCCTGCCATGTGGAATGTTCTTGGCATATCGATTGGCGCCTGCCTGGGCGCGCTGGCACGCTGGCAACTGGGCCGCTGGCTCAACCAGCCCCATGCCTTGCTGCCCTGGGGCACCTTGGCAGCCAACCTGGTGGGCGGCTATGCCATCGGGCTGCTGGTGGCCCTGTTCCAAAACTCCCCAGGCATCGACCCGGTCTGGCGCCTGGTGCTGATCACCGGTTTTCTGGGCGCCCTCACCACCTTTTCCAGCTTCTCTGCCGAGACGGTCTCGATGCTGCAGGCCCAGCGCTACGGCCTGGCGCTGCTGCAGTGCAACCTGCACCTGCTGGGCTCGCTGGCCTTGACGGCCCTGGGCCTGGCAACCGGCCAGGCACTGTGGGGCGGGCGCTGAGAATCCCTAAGGCGTATTTTTTAAGGCATTGCCGCTAGTGCATGCCCAAATCGCTCTATATTCAGTAGCAGCGCAGGCCCCGCTTGCGCTGCTTGTGTTTTTTGTGAACGCTGGTGCCTGCCGGGCACTGGCATTGTGAAAGCTGGAGAAGACCATGGACGCCAACACCCAACTCGACGAACAAGTCATGGCGCATGACTGGAACCTGTTCGGCGCCGACATGCCGCCAGAGCAGGCTGCCAAGCGCGACTCTTACCGCCTGGCCTTTGCCGACCCCGAGTTTCTGAGCCGCCGCGAGACCCGCTCGATCCGCTTTCAGCTCGAGATGCTCAAGCCCGATCTGGAGCTGACCGCCCAGGGCATCAACAACACTGTGGTGGTGTTTGGCAGCGCCCGCTTTGTCGCGCCCGAAGAGGCCGAGGTACTGCTGGCTGCCGCCCAGGCCCAGGGCGATGCCCAGGCGATTGCCGTGGCGCAGCGCGCCGTCACCACCAGCCGCTACTACGATGCCGCGCGCCGCTTTGCGCGCCTGGTGGCCAAGTTCAGCGAAACCCAGAAGCTCGAAGACCGCCTCTATATCTGCACCGGCGGCGGCCCCGGCATCATGGAAGCGGCCAACCGCGGCGCCTCCGAAGAGCATGCGCCCAATGTCGGCATGAACATCACCTTGCCCCATGAGCAGTCGGGCAACCGCTACATCACGCCGGCGCTGTGCTTCAAGTTCCACTACTTTGCGCTGCGCAAGATGCACCTGATGATGCGCGCACGCGCCCTGGTGGTGTTTCCCGGCGGCTTTGGCACGATGGATGAGCTGTTCGAGGTGCTGACCCTGGTGCAGACCCACAAGGCCAAGGGCGTGCCGATTGTGCTGTTTGGCGTGGATTTCTGGTCGCGCATGCTCAACTTCGATGTGATGATCGAGTACGGCACCATCTCGCCCGAGAACGTCAAGCTCTTCCACATCACCGACGATGTGCATGAGGCCTGCCGCATCATCCAGGCCTACTACCAGCGCTAAAGCAGCGTTCGGCCCATAAAAAACCGCTCCTGGCCATGCAGCCAGGAGCGGTTTTGGCTTTGGGTAGCTGCGCGGATCAGCCGCCCAGGTAGGCCTTGCGGATGTCCTGGTTGCGCAGCAGGTTGACGCCAGAGTCCTCCAAGGTGACCTTGCCGGTCTCCAGCACATAGCCCCGGTCGGCGATCTGCAGCGCCTGGTTGGCGTTTTGCTCGACCAGGAACACGGTCACGCCCTGCTCACGCACGGCCTTGATGATCTCGAAGATCTGCGCAATGATCAGCGGCGCCAGCCCCAGCGTAGGTTCATCGAGCAGCAGCAGGCGCGGCTTGCTCATCAGCGCCCGGCCAATGGCCAGCATTTGCTGCTCGCCGCCCGACATGGTGCCGGCGCGCTGCTCGGCTCGTTCCTTGAGGCGGGGAAAGAGCCCGTAGACATAGTCGATACCGTGCGCAATCTCCTGCTTGTTCAAGAAGAACGCGCCCATCTGCAGATTCTCCATGACCGTCAGGTCCTTGAACACACGGCGGCCTTCGGGCGAGATCGCAATGCCCTTGCGCATGATCAGGTGCGAGGACTGGCCCACCAGCTCTTCGCCCTCAAACTTGATCGAGCCCGTGGTGGCACAGGGGTTGCCGCAGACGCTCATCAGCAAGGTGGTCTTGCCCGCGCCATTGCTGCCGATCAGCGAGACGATCTCCCCCTCATTGACATGCAGGCTCACATCGTTGACTGCACAAATCGCACCGTAATGCGTGCTGATATTCTTGATTTCCAACATCGGCTGCATCAGGACTCTCCCAGGTATGCCTTGATCACGCGTTCGTCATTGCGAATGACCTCCGGCACACCCAGTGCAATCGGCTTGCCATACTCCATCACCAGGATGCGCTCGGACACGCCCATCACCAGGCTCATGTCGTGCTCGATCAGCAGCACGGTCACGCCGTATTCGCGGCGCAAGCGGTCGATGAGGTGCTGCAGCTCCACCTTTTCCTGGGGGTTCAGGCCCGCTGCGGGCTCGTCGAGCATCAGCAGCTTGGGCTTGGTGATCATGCAGCGCGCAATCTCCAGCCGGCGCTGGTGGCCATAGGCCAGGTTGCCCGCCTCGCGGTTGGTAAAGGCACGCAGGCCCATCACATCCAGCCAGTGGGCCGCTTGCTCCTTGGCGTGCTCTTCGGCCGCACGGTAGGCCTTGGTCTTGAACAGGCCCGACAGCAGATTGCGCTTGATCTGCTGGTGCTGGGCCACCAGCAGGTTCTCCAGCACCGTCATGCCCTTGAACAGGCGCACGTTCTGGAAGGTACGCACCACGCCGTGGTTGGCCACCTCATGGCTGGCAAGGCCGGCAATCGACTGCCCGCCCAGCGACACGGTACCGGCCGTGGGCTTGTAGAAACCGCTGATGCAGTTGAACACGGTGGTCTTGCCCGCGCCATTGGGGCCAATGATGGCGAATACCTCTTGCGGCTTGACATCGAGCGCGACCTGGTCGACCGCGAGCAAGCCGCCAAAGCGCATGCACAGGCCTTCGACCTTCAATATGCTTTGACTCATAAACACTTCTCCCTGTTTGCGTTTTCCGTGTTTACGGTCATTGCTTCAACTCTTCATGGTGGCGCTTCATCGGGAACAAGCCCTGCGGACGCCAGACCATCATCAAGATCATCACCAGGCCGAAAATCAGCATGCGGTATTCCGAGAACTCGCGTGCCAGCTCGGGCAGCACCGTGATCAGGATCGCGGCCACGACGACGCCGATCTGCGAGCCCATGCCGCCCAGCACCACGATGGCCAGGATCAGGGCCGACTCGATGAAGCTGAACGACTCGGGGCTGACAATGCCCTGGCGCGCGGCAAAGAATGCACCGCCAAAACCGGCAAACATGGCGCCCAAGGTGAAGGCCGAGAGCTTGATCTTGGTGGGATTCATGCCCAGCGAGCGGCAAGCGACTTCGTCTTCACGCAGCGCTTCCCAGGCGCGGCCAATCGGCATGCGGATCAGGCGGTTGCTGATCCACAGGGTGACCAGGGCCAGGCCCAGCGCCAGCAGGTACAGAAAGACCACCATGTGCATGGTGTTGAACTCGATGCCCAGGAACTGCTGCAAGGTCTGCGCACCCTCTTGCGAGGCCGAGCGGGTCAGCTCAAAGCCCAGGAAGGTGGGCTTGGGAATGCTCGAGATGCCGTCCGGCCCGCCGGTGAAGTCCACCAGGTTGACCAGCAGCAGGCGGATGATTTCGCCAAAGCCCAAGGTCACGATCGCCAGGTAATCGCCGCGCAGGCGCAGCACCGGAAAGCCAAGCAAAAAGCCGAACAAGGCAGCGGCTGCGCCGGACAGCGGCAGCGCTTCCCAGAACGACCAGCCGGCCCAGTGGAACAGCAAGGCGTAGGTATAGGCGCCCACGGCATAAAAGCCGACAAAGCCCAGATCCAGCAGACCGGCAAAGCCGACCACGATGTTCAGGCCCAGGCCGAGCATCACATAGATCAGCGCCAGGGTGGCGATATCGACCGCGTTGCGGCCGCTGAAAAACGGCCAGGCAATGGCCGCCACAATCACCAGCCACATCAATGTCATGCGCATGCGGGCGCTGACCTCGGGCAGGCGCGGCGCCTGCACCCGGGCCATATGCTTACCCAGCAGTGGCTTGACCAGCTGCAGCACCAGCACGATGACAAAGCCCCAGATCACCAGGTTCCAGTGCGGCTCAATGTAGTTCTGGCCGCCCTTGCGCTCCAGGTGCAGGCCAAAGATGGGGACCACCACCAAAGCGGCCAGCACGGCCGAGATGATGGCGTTCTTGATGTTCGCTTTCACCATCAGACTTTCTCCACTTCAGGCTTGCCCAACAGGCCCGTGGGGCGGAAGAGCAGGATCAGCACCAGCAGACCAAAGGCGACGATGTCCTTGTACTCGGACGAGATATAGGCGGCAGCCATGGTCTCGGCAATGCCCAGCAGCACGCCGCCCAGCATCGCACCCGGAATGCTGCCGATACCGCCCAGCACGGCTGCAGTAAAGGCCTTGATGCCCGCGACAAAACCGATATAGGGGTTGAGCTTGCCAATCGCCAGCGCAATCAGCACGCCGCCCACGGCAGCCAGCACCGCGCCCAGGATGAAGGTGAACGACACCACCTTGTTGGTGTCAATGCCCAACAGATTGGCCATCTGCATGTCTTGCGAGCAGGCGCGCGAGGCGCGGCCCATGCGCGAGTGGCGGATGTAGAAGGTCAGCGCGGCCATCAGCACCACGGCCACCACAATGATCAAAACGCGGGTGTAAGGCACAAAGACCTCGAAATCACCCATGTGAAAGTTGAATGCACCAGGCAATAACGAAGGCACCGCCATATCGCGCGCACCCTGGCCCAGGGCCACCCAGTTTTGCAAGAAGATCGACATACCGATGGCCGAGATCAGGGCCACCAGACGGGGGCTGCTGCGCAAGGGCTTGTAGGCCACCTGCTCGACCACATAGCCATAGACCCCGGTGAGCACCACGGCCACCAGCAGCATGGCACCAATCACCACAAAGACCGGCAGCCCGCTTTGCGTGCCGATGGCCGACAAGGTCACCAGGCCGATATAGGCCGCAATCATATAAATCTCGCCGTGGGCGAAATTAATCATTCCGATAATTCCATACACCATCGTGTAGCCAATGGCCACCAGCGCGTAGATCGCGCCCAGTGACAGACCATTGAACAACTGTTGTATGAATTGGGGCAAAAAATCGTTCATACCGTACCAACCCAATTCCATTGGCGCTTGTGGCCGCCAAAATAAAAAAGCATGGCTCTATGTTTTAGAGCCATGCTTTTGCCAAACACTTACTTGGTTGCAGGCGACTTGCTGCCGTCCTTGTGCCAGCTGAACACCTGGAAGTCGTAGGACTTCAGGTCACCCTTGGCATCCCAGGCGAGCTTGCCCAGTGGGGTTTCGAAGGTTGCGGTATGCAGGTGCTTGGCCACCTTGGCGCCATCATTGCCCACGGCCTTGATCGAGTCAGCAATGACTTGCACGGCGGTGTACGAACCCATCTGGAACGAACCGGAAGGATCGCGCTTCTTGTCCTTGAAGGCCTTCACGATGGCGGCATTCTTGGGGTTGGAAGCGAAGTCCGCAGGCAAGGTCACCAGCATGCCTTCCACGGCAGGGCCGGCGATGGCGTTGATTTCAGGATTGCCCACGCCTTCAGGGCCCATGATGCGGACCTTCAGGCCTTGCTCGGCCGACTGGCGCAGCAGCAGGCCCATCTCTGGGTGGTAGCCACCGTAGTAGACAAAGTCCACGCCGGCGCTTTTCAGCTTGGTGATCACGGCCGAGTAATCGCTGTCACCGGCGTTGATACCCTCGAACAGCGCGACGTTCACGCCGTCGGCCTTGAGCGTGTCACGCACGGCCGTGGCAATGCCCTGGCCGTAGGATTGCTTGTCATGCAGCACGGCAACCTTCTTGGGCTTGACGTTCTGGGCAATGAACTTGGCAGCGAAAGGACCTTGCTGGTCGTCACGGCCAATGGTGCGGAAGATCGAGCTGAAGTTCTTGCCTTCGGTCAGTGCGGGCGACGTGGCCGATGGGGTCACGACCACCACACCTTCGTTGTTGTAGATCGGAGCTGCAGCAATGGCAGCGCCCGAGCACACGGGGCCGACCACGTAATGGATCTTGGCGTTGACCACGCGGTTGGCAGCCACTGGGCCTTGCTTGGGTTCGCAGGCGTCGTCAACGATCACCGCTTCGAGCTTGTTGCCGTTGATGCCGCCAGCGGCATTGATCTGCTCCAGCGCCGTATCCACACCCTCCTTGACCATGTCGCCGTACTGGGTCAGCGGACCCGTCGCAGGAATCACCACGCCAATCTTGATATTTTGAGCCTGGGCGGCGCCAGCCAGCATGCTGCCGGCCAAACCAAATGCAACCACCATCGAGTTGAGGCGAAACGGTACCTTCATATCGGAATCCTTTTTTTAATCAAGCTATGGATCGCAACCATTGCCAATAGAGCAACTATCAAGTGCGATGCGGAGACAGCATATAGGTCTAACCAACTCTCACAAGAGGGATGCCAAGGATTGCCAAATATGTCACATATGTGCTAGCAGACAGTGACCTTTGCACCTATGCGAGGCATCCATCGGCATCTTTGCACCAAATGTGTGCAAATGCCTCTAAAGCCACCGCAAGCAGTGGTTGAGCCCTTCTCCTTTTAGATGCATTTTTTGCATCCATCAGATGGAACCCTGCGCACCCCGGCATCCGCCGCGTGCTTGCCCCCTTGCCAACAGCCTAGCGGCCATCACAAAGCCCAGAATACAAGCACGCCATTGCGAGAGGCAGCATTGTGCGCGAAAAATCCTGCCGCGCGCGCATTCAGCGCTGCCCAAACACATTGAGGCCCAGCCAAGATCGGCATAGCGGGTTCAGCCCACAGATTTTATTGTTACATCCGCAATCAAAATCCACCACCATCATCACTGCCCAGAAAGCTGATCAAAAACCAAGAAAACGCAAAAAACGCTGAATACACAGGGGCTTATGGGGCTGCCACAACCTGACAGTATGTGAATGTTTTCATTCGGAGATTCTTTAACCATTGCTAACTCAAGCAAAAACTGCTTGCACAATGTCAATCACGTATGGAGAATTGTTCAACATGAAAGAGATTAGGTTGATCAATTCCAAAGGCAGCGGCGCGGACAACGCCGTGGCCGCCTCTGCCTGGCTGCCCGATGACGCCCACCATCGCCAGCAATTTCTGCAACTGCTGGAGCAGGCCATTGCTGACGGCGGGCCAGGCACCTACCTGCTGCAGACCCGTGGACACCATGTGCTCACGGATATTCTCTACCCCAACCGGGCGTTTTGCACGCCAGCCTAAGCGCTGCGGGCATTGCGCGCTGGCCGCAAGTGCCGGTCTGCTGCGCCTGGTTCATGCCGCTCTTGCGCATCGCTGCGCCAAGGCAAGCGCCTATGTGCTTTGCCGCAGCACCGCCTTCATTGCCTACGCAGGCAGATTTTTGGCTGCACGCGCCAGTTTGGCGTCAGTCACCCACCACCACCCCGAGCGCTGCCAGCTTGGAGGCCAGCACATCGCGCCGGCGTTCAGCCTTTGCGGCAGTCGCCATCGCAGCACGCATGGCTTGAGGCCCTTTGAGCGATGCGACACGCACCAGGGCCGTTTTCTGGTTCACCTCGGCCACCAGCTTTTGGTAACTGGCCATCAACGCAGCATGTTCTTGGGAAGGGCTCACAGCTTTTCCTTATCTTTCTACAGCCGCTATTGTCGGGCGAAATGCCTCCCGTTCATGGGCATCGCCCTGCGCTAACGCAGGGTCTGTATCGCGCCTGGCGACAGTGCTCCCAGCCTTTGCTGCCTCCGATTGTGTTGCATGGCAGCCAATGCGCCTGCACGCAAGCCGGAACCGGTTACAGTGGGGCATAGCTCAAGGAGGATTCCATGGTCACCCAAGCGCAACGCAACCGAAGCCCGGACACGCAAGCACATGGATACCAGCCTGCGTCCGCAGCACCTCCTTGGCACTCGCAGCAGGCCTAGCCCTCTCTCCGCGCCGCCCGGATTTCCCTTTTGATTGCGACGGGCGAGTGACTCCGGTTATCTCGCCATGCACACCGCTTGAGCCTTATGAAAACCATCGACGAAATGCTGAGCCTGGACCTGCTTACCCACGACCAACATGGCGAGATCAGCGCCTGGATTGACCAGTCCAGCTCCCCCGAAGAAATTCTGCAAATGCCCCCCAACCTCTGGCAGGCCATCGAGCGCGCAAGCCTGGCCATGGGGGTCAACGACGATCTTTTGCGACCGCCTGCCCTGGACGCAGGCAGCTTGCTGCTGGGTTGATTTTTTGCCCAGCACCGTGTTTGCTGGTGGCGCAAGCCAGGCCGAGGAGCTGATACCCACCCAGGGGTACACGAGGGCTCGCTAGCCAGTTCCACCGGCATGGATGTGCCAAGGGGCCTCGGAATGGCTGGCCTCAGCGGACAAAGCAGCCCAATGTCCGCGAGGCCGGCCATTGCGCTGCCGCCAGTTCACACTCTGACACGCTTGCCGTGACAGTTGTTTATTTTGCAAAGGCCCGCTGGCAATAGGTATAGCTTATGATTTTATGGATATAGGGAGGGTGCCAGAACGAAGTATTAGCTAGTCATTCCTTGAGAGCCTGCTGAACGCAGGCTCTTTTTTTTGCAATCCAAGGGAATACCCTTGCAAAATCGATTTATATCAATCTATAGAATATATCTAATGATTTTGCCGGATTCATGCACCATCCTCCCTCCCTCTCTATATTTGCATGAACATGCCTGAGCGATCAGGAACGGCTTTTTACAGCGCCTCTGGCCACCTTCGGGTGGCCTTTTTTTGCGGCCAGGGTATGCAGAACTTCCGCAGTGATCAAGCGCCCAATCGTCGCCCTATTGCCCCTCGCACCGCTTGTACCAGCACGGCCAACAGCGCCTGGACCTGGAGCTGGGATAAGGGATGGGCTTGCTCCGCAGCGCTCAAGCCAATCCAAAGCATGCGAGCAATCAGCTATAGTCGCAGCGCAACCTAAGAGCTCGTTCGATGATTGCCATCTTGGATGTCCACTACCAGGGCCAAACTGCGCAAGCGGCCTGCATCACAGCGAGCAGCTGGTCATCGCCAGCCGCGCTGCACCACTACATCGCCCACATCGACGCCATACAAGACTATGAACCTGGCGCCTTTTACAAGCGCGAGCTTCCTTGTTTGCTCAGGGTTCTGCAAGCGCTACCCTCACTGCCCCAGGCCATCGTCATCGACGGCTATGTGTGGCTGGGTGATGAAAAGCGTGCCGGCCTGGGTGCCCACCTTTACCAGGCCCTCGATGGCGCGGCTCCGGTCATCGGCGTCGCAAAGACCGCCTTCCATGGGGTTGCATCCTGCCCGGATGTGGTTCAAGTGCGCCGTGGCCAGTCGCAGCGTCCCTTGTTTGTGACTGCGATCGGCGTCAGCCCGCAGGTAGCCAGTGCCTGGGTCGCCAGCATGGCGGGCGCGCACAGAATCCCATCGCTGCTGACCCTGACCGACCAGCTCTCCCGATCTGCCAGGCTGGAGCCTTAGGCACCGCCCTGCTGAGCGGGTTGCCGGCCTGTACCTTAGGCTGGGCAGCACCGGTGGTGGACGGTCCGTCGTTGCGGGCAAGCGCCGCAAAGCCTCCAGCGTGCTCACAGCCACACTGCGTCCGCAGTGCCCATCCCAGCCCGGACGTGCTGCGTCTTTCTGCGCCGGCAATAACAAATTCACTATTTTCAGTGATAACAATTGTTACGCACTCTCTCTATGCTTCAAACTCAGCAGCCCTTCACCTCCGCGTGCAGGCGGCTGCTGAGTTTCAGTTCCACTTTGTTGGATGGCGAGAGATGAATACCAGCACTGCACACCCATCGTTCCATGCGACTACTACCTTGCAAGGCTTGCTTCCGCCTCATTTGTGGCGAGTGCTCGCAAGAAATGGCATTACCACCATTGAACAGGTAGCCCAGAGCTACCCGGAAAAGCTTCTGCAAATGCCCAGCGTGGGCCCCAGAACCTTTAGAAAAATAGAGGAAAGCCTGTTTCCCGGCAAGCGCTATGCGCCCCCCCAGCAGGCCTATGTTGTGCAGACCGATCTGGACCAGCCATCCAAAGCCCTGCCCTTTTTCAGACGCACCCAGAATGCCCTGAGGCGGCACGACCTCAAGTAACCAAGGCTGCGCTGGGGTGACAGCGCTTGGAGACCTTGCACAGACCGGCGCTTTGCGCGCCCCAATATCTACAAGCCTGCACCCTTGTCTTGCCATCACACCCATGGCTTTGGCTATTGCAAAGCCCTGCGCCTCCATCACGGCCGTTCCATACCGCCGATGGACTGCAACGCCCACCCTCCGCGTGGCATGCTCATGAACAAGGGCTCGTACCAGTTGCCCCTCCTGACTGCGCCCAAGCGCCCACGACTCCGCTTAGCGCACTTTCCCATATTGAACACGGCAACCTTGCCCATGCACAGGCGAGACGGGGCTCCTTCGGGCAAACTGCCAAAGTTTCAAAAAGTTACATGGTGCTTCACACCCGGGACAAACTCCTGCCCAAGCGCATGCATAGGATCAGCTGAAGTCATCGGGCTGGCTACCATATCAGCCCTTTGCACAGCTCCCTCCCGCCCGTTACCCTGCGGGCATTCAAGCCACCCCAGCCGGTGGCTTTTTTTTCCGCGTCACACGCCTGATCAAACGCTGCAAACGCCTTGCGCAATAGATCCGAGCATTGCGGATCAGCCACCAAGAAAAAAGCCCCTGCGCTATTCGCACAGGGGCTTGATTTCTTTAAATTTTATTTGGTGGGTCCTGCGAGATTCGAACTCGCGACCAACGGATTAAAAGTCCGCTGCTCTACCGACTGAGCTAAAGACCCGCCGCGTTTGCTTGACAAATTCTTAAGAACTGGTCTTGCTCACAACAGACTTAGATTATAGCGTAGGTTTTTTGTCATTTTGGGGAATGCGCCAATTTTTCCAAAATCCAGCTGGCTGCGCACATGCCGAAGGTCGCCGTCACTGCCACCGACGAGCCATAGCCATGGCAGTTCAGCGAGCCATCACCATCGACCGCGCAAGAGGGATCAGGGCCGGCAACAGCCTCCTGGCTATAGATGCAGGCCACATTCATCTTCTTGCCATCCTTGGGGGCACCATATTCTTTGCGCAGGCGGTAGCGCACCTGGGCCAGCAAGGGGTCATGCGTGGTCTGCGACAGGTCGGCCTGCTCCACCTTCCAGGCCAGGCGTTTGCCGCCTGCCGCACCGATGCAGACAAAAGGCCGCTGGTTGCGCCGCCCCCAGTTGGCCATCGCGGCCTTGGCCCGTACCTGGTCGCAGGCGTCGACAAAGCCGTCAACGCCATCCAGCAATGCGGCGCAGTTCTCGGCAGTGAGAAAGTCCTCCACCACCTCGACTTCACAATGGGGGTTGATCTGGCGGATGCGGTCGCGCATCGCATCGACCTTGGCCATGCCAATGGTGTCGGTCAATGCATGGATCTGGCGGTTGATATTGGACTCGGCCACATTGTCCAGATCGATCAGGCGCAGGCGGGCAACGCCACTGCGGGCCAGCGCCTCGGCAGTCCAGGAGCCCACGCCCCCGATGCCGATGACTGCAATACAGCTTGCGCGCATTTGCGCGGCAGGCGCTACGCCAAACAGGCGGTCCAGGCCGCCAAAGCGCCTTTGTGTGTCAACGTCCGCCTCGGCGTCCTGCCGATCGGGCGCCGATGGAGACGGTGCACTCATATCACTTCAGCTTGGAGAGGCGCTCTTTGGCGGCCGCTGCCGCATCGCTTTGCGGGTAGGCAGCAATCAGGTCTTCCAAGGTCTTGCGGGCGGCCTTGGTGTCCTTGAGCTCGATCTGGCAGTTGGCAATGGACAGTGCCGAATCAGGCGCGCGCATATGCTCGGGCGCCTGGGCCAGGATCAGCTTGAAATTATCGATGGCGGGCTTGTAGTCGCGGGTGGCGTAGTACGCATTGCCCAGCCAAAAACGTGCCGATGGCACATAGCCACTCTTGGGGTAGCGCTGGATGAAGCTGCTGAACACGCCGGCTGCATCGGCAAACTTGCCGGTGCGAAACACGCCAAGCGCGGCTTCAAAGTCACGCTTTTCGGCAGGATCGGCTTTGAACTCCTGCCCATCTACGGTGACCGAAACGGGTTCAAACTGCTGGAGCCGGGCTTCAACGCCCTTGGCCAAATCAGTCTGACCGCGCTTCAGATCGGCAACCTCACGTCGCAGCGTCTCGTTTTCACCGCGCAACTTGTTCATCTCGCCACGCATGGATTCAATCTGCGATTGAAAATCCAGCAGGCTGCGACGCACTTGCGAGGTGTCCTCACCATTTTGGTTGTTGCCTTGCGTCAGCTGATCGACACGCTGGCGCAGTTCAATGATGGCGCGACGCGCGTCGCCATCTTCAAACAAAGCGGCTTGGGAGGTGCTTGCACAGGCCATCAAGGCGGCCAGTGCAATCCAACGGGGAGTACTGCGAGTGAGGTTCATGGAGCCCTATTAACGGTAGTTCAGTTCAACGCGGCGGTTTTGGGCGTGCGCGTCTTCCGAGTTACCTTCAGCAGCCAGCTTTTCCTTGCCGAAAGACACGGCTTCGAGTTGGCTGTCGCTCACGCCCAGCACGTTCAGCGAACGACGCACGGCTTCAGCACGCTTTTGGCCCAGGGCCAGGTTGTACTCACGGCCACCGCGGTTGTCGGTGTTGCCTTCGAGCATGACCTTGCGCGATGGGTTGGCCTTCAGGAAGCGTGCGTGTGCATCCAGCATCGATTGCGCATCGGGCTTGACCGAGTAGCTGTCGAAGTCAAAGTACACAATGCGTGCAACACCGACAGGGCCTTGGCCGTTGGCTGCGCTGTTGTTCAGGTCCACACCACCGACGGTGCTTTGGCCAGCACCACCGGCACCAGCGCCTTGACCGGCGGTAGCAGCACCCTTGTCTTCCACAGGTGCGTTATCCAGCGGAGGCGCAGAGCTGCAACCAGCCAACACGGCAGCGGCCACCAGGGCCAGCGAAGCTTTCTTCAATGACAACATGTAAAACTCTCCGAAACGAATTTCTCGTATAAAAATAATTGACTCGCCAAAAACCAATCTTAGGGCTGGTATGGGCCCCAATCGGGCTCCCGTATGTCTCCGCTCTGCCCTGCCAGTCGTGCCTTGATCTTGCCGTCCAGCGTCGTGGTCATGAGGGCTTCACGACCGCCTTCGCGGGTTGCATAGACGATGAGTCGGCTGTTCGGAGCAAAACTGGGGCTTTCATCGCTCGTGGTGTCGGTCACCGACGACACGGTGCTGGAAGCCAGATCCATCACCTGCAATTTATATCCACCACCGGCGCGGGTGATGTAAGCAAGTGTCTTGCCATCAGGACTGATGGAAGGTGAAATGTTGTAGGACCCGCTGAACGTCACACGTTCTGCGCTGCCGCCTTGGGCGCCCACGCGGTAGATCTGCGGCGCACCGCCACGATCGCTGACGAAGTAGATATAGCGGCCATCCTTGGAATAGGTGGGCTCGGTGTCGATGCCACTGCTTTGCATCAGACGGCGAGGCTCACCACCACTCGAAGGGATGGTGTAGAGCTGCGAGCCGCCATCACGGCTCAAGGTCACCGCCAAGGTGCTGCCATCGGGCGACCAGGCCGGCGCACTGTTGGAGCCCCGGAAATTGGCGATCAGGCGGCGGCGGCCGGACGAGACTTCGTGTACATAGACCACGGGCTTGCGCGACTCGAACGACACATAGGCCAGTTGCGTGCCGGCAGGCGACCAGGTGGGCGAGATGATGGGCTCGGGGCTGGCCAGTGCCGACTGCGCATTCTCGCCATCCGAATCGGCCACCCACAAGGTGTAGCGGGGGCCGGCCTTGGTCACGTAAGCGATACGGGTCGAGAATACGCCCTTTTCGCCCGTGATTTTTTCGTAGATGTAGTCCGAGATCTTGTGCGCGACCAAGCGCAGATCGGCCTGCGGCACGCTGTAGCTTTGACCGCCCATGTCGGCGCCCTTGACGGCATCCCATAAGCGGAAGCGCACATCAAAGCCATTGGCGCCACGGCTCACACTGCCCACCGACAGGTACTCGGCACCGGCGGCCGACCACTTGGCCACATCGGGGCGCGAGCTCTCGTCCAGCTGCTCGCCCGATGCATCGACGGGCTTGAA
Organism: Comamonas sp. MYb69; assembly: GCF_037479315.1. Lineage (NCBI taxonomy): Bacteria > Pseudomonadati > Pseudomonadota > Betaproteobacteria > Burkholderiales > Comamonadaceae > Comamonas > Comamonas sp. MYb69. The sequence goes on along the minus strand of NZ_JBBGZG010000005.1, from coordinate 21,172 downwards.
GAGACCGCTGCGGATCAGATCGGCCTGCACGATGGCAGAGATCTTTTGCGGCGACGCATCTTCGCCCCGGAACTTGGGCAAGGCAATGGGGATTTGCTTGATACCAACGCCACTGATCTCAACCCGGAACTGCGCCAGGGCGGGAACTGCAGGGGCTGCGAGCGCAGCTCCCAGTACGTGACGACGATGGAATAGCGGCTTGGCCGCCTCCGAGATGAGAGATGGGAAGCGAGTTTTAGTCATTACCGACCATCATAAATGCGCTATGCATGACAAGCCTTGAAGGCTGCAGGATGTTACACACCCCACAAATTCTTTATTATCGTCCAACGTCGACAGCCGTGCATTTTAGAATCACCTCTACATGTCCACAACTGAAAAACCATCTTCTGCACGTGCATCTGAGGCATCTGCCAGCACCGAGGGCTCCAAACCCGCTGGCAGCGTTGCGCAGATGCCACTGCGCGCACGCCTGTCGCGCCTGGCGCCCTACTTTGGCTACCAACGCTGGACCTGGGTGCTCGCCATTCTCGCGACCATCGTTGTAGCTGGTACCGAGCCCGCCATCCCGGCCTTGCTCAAGCCCTTGCTGGACCAGGGCTTTACCGGCGGCACCTTGCCGCTGTGGGCCGTGCCGGTGACCATCGTCGGCGTCTTTTTCATCCGCGGCCTGGCGCAGTTCATCAACCAGTATGCGCTGGCACGCATCGCCAATGACGGCATGATGCGCCTGCGCGAGAACCTCTTTGGCCGGGTGCTCGATGCGCACCTGGGGCTCTTTACCAAGCAGTCGGCCAGTGCGCTGTCCAACACCGTGGTGTATGAGGTGCAAAACGGCTCCACCCTCATCGTGCAGGCCTTGCTGATGCTCTCGCGCGATGGCTTCACCGTCATTGCGCTGTTGATGTACCTGCTCTACCTCAACTGGCAGCTGACTCTCATCGTTGCCGTGCTGCTGCCCAGCGTGTCGTGGATCATGAAAAAGCTCTCCAAGCGCCTCTACCACATCACCAAGGCCAGCCAGCAAGCGACCGATGAGCTGGCCTATGTGGTCGAAGAAAACGTGCTCGCGCACCGCATGGTGCGCATCCACGCCGCCCAGTCCAGCCAGTCCGGCCGCTTCCAGATTCTGAGCCGCAAGCTGCGCCAGTTGGCCATCAAGGCCACCATCGCATCGGCGGCGATGACGCCGCTCACCCAGTTGCTGGCCGCTGTTGCGCTGTCGGCGGTGATCTGCATCGCTCTGTGGCAAAGCCGCACCACCGGCATCAATGCCAAGGATGTGACCGTTGGCGGCTTTGTGGCCTTTATCTCGGCCATGCTGATGCTGATTGCCCCGATCCGACGCCTGGCCGATGTGGCCAATCCGCTCACCCGGGGCGTTGCCGCGCTGGAGCGCGGCCTGGGCCTGCTCGAAGAGATCCCCGCCGAGCAAGGCGGCGGCTACAAGACCGCACAAGCACGTGGCGCCATTGCGCTGCAGGATGTCAGCGTGGCCTTTGGCGAAGACAAGGCCCCGGCACTGCGCCACCTGAGCCTGACCATACACCCCGGTGAAGTGGTGGCGCTGGTGGGCCCCTCGGGCGCTGGCAAAACCACGCTGGTCAACCTGCTGCCGCGATTCATCGAACCCAGCGACGGCCAGATCAGCATCGATGGTGTGGCCCTGGCCGATTGGGACCTGCACAGCCTGCGCAGCCAGTTTGCGATGGTGAGCCAGGATGTGGTGATGTTCAACGACAGCATCGCTGCCAACGTGGCGCTGGGCCAGGATATCGATGAAAAGCGCCTGCTCGAATGCCTGGCTGCCGCCAACCTGCAGGACTTTGTCGAGCGCCAGCCCCAGGGCATCCACAGCATCGTCGGCCACAATGCCAACCAGCTGTCTGGCGGCCAGCGCCAGCGCCTGGCGATTGCCCGGGCGCTGTACAAAGATGCGCCGATCCTGATCCTTGATGAAGCGACCTCGGCGCTCGATACCGAATCCGAGCGCCTGGTGCAAGAAGCCCTCTCGCGCCTGATGCAGGGCCGCACCACCCTGGTCATCGCCCACCGTTTGTCCACCATCGAACATGCCGACCGTGTGGTGGTGATGGAGCGCGGCCAGGTGGTCGAGCAAGGCACCCATCAGCAGCTGATCGACTTGGGCGGCCTGTACGCGCGCCTGCAATCGCGGCCCCACTGAACCAAGGGGGGCCTCAGCAGGAGGCCCCAACATCTGCTTACCGCGCAGAACCACAGCGGCGGGTGACAGCCTCACACTACCGCCGCTAGCATGCAGATAGACGACCATCCCGGTCGCTATTGGAGGGGGCTGCATGCATATCCATATCTCACCCAGGTGGCGCCAGCTCTGGCTGGCCGCCCTGCTCTGCTGCTGGGCGGCACTGGCCCAGGCTAGCAACAAACCCGCCTTGTGGCTTGCGCAAAAATACCCCGGTGGCCTGGATCTGCAGCAGTACTGGGTGAGCGAGAAATACGATGGCGTGCGCGGCTACTGGGATGGCCAAGCGCTCTCGACACGCCAAGGCACCGCCATCAACGCACCCGCCTGGTACACCGCCGGCTGGCCCGCAACGCCGATGGAAGGCGAGCTATGGGCCGGGCGCGGCCAGTTTGCCCACGCCCAATCCATCACCAGCAAAGCCGTGCCTGCGGATGCAGACTGGCAGGGCCTGCGCTTTATGGTGTTTGACGCACCCGCAGCACCAGGCAGTTTTAATGAGCGCCTGCCAGCCATTGCGCAGTTTGTGGCTGCCGTGCAGCAACCCTGGGTACAGGCTGCACCGCAATGGCGAGAGACCGACGAGGCCCGGCTGATGGCACAGATGCGGCGCATTGTGCGCGAAGGGGGTGAAGGGCTGATGCTGCACAGGGCCAGCGCCGTCTACCGCAGTGGGCGCAGCGGCGATGTGCTCAAGCTCAAACCGCATGAGGATGCCGAGGCCCAGGTGATGGGCTATGCACCCGGGCGTGGCAAATACGAAGGCATGACCGGCGCCCTTTTGGTCCGCACGGTCGAGGGCATCGACTTCAAGCTGGGCAGTGGTTTGAGCGATGCGCAGCGCCGCGATCCACCTGCCATTGGCAGCTGGGTGACCTACCGCTACCGCGGCCTGCACGACAGCGGCATACCGCGCTTTGCTACCTTCTGGCGCGTGCGGGAAGAAGGCATGCCGCCCTCCCTTGCGGGCGATGTTGCTGTCACTCCCTGAGCCACGAAAGAGCATGAAAAAAAGCAGCGCGTATGCGCTGCTTTCGTGGTGATGCGGGAGTGACGCAGGGGACTCAACATCCCCCGCCACTACTCGCCTGCCCGGTCAGACCTTGGGCGAACGCGGCTTGGCCACGCGGCGTGGCTTGGGCGCTGCCTGCGGGGTCTTGGCCACGGGCGACACAACACCTTCGCTGGCATCACCCATGGGCTTTTCTGCCTTGAGCGATTTCTTCGTCGCAGCGGTGCTGCGCTTTTTGGCCGACGAGGCGGGCGCCTTGCCTTCCAGCATGGGGCTGCGCTTCTTGGACGAAGCCACCGGCGCAGAGACCACCTGGGTTTGCACGGCCTGGTCGCTGGCGTCCAGCGCCACGCAATCGGCGTAGTAACGCACTTCGCCGCTTTCTTCGTCCACCAGCTCCACCAGACCATGGATATCGGTCTCGAAGCCCGGGCAGAGCTTGGAGAACTCACGCGCGAACATGAGGTAGTCCACGATCTTCTTGTTGAAGACTTCGCCAGGAATCAACAGCGGAATGCCGGGTGGGTATGGCGTGACCAGACCCACGGTAACGCGGCCTTCCAGATGGTCGATCTCGACACGCTCGGTCTTGCGGCGCGCGATGTGCGCAAACGCGTCCGATGGCTTCATCGCAGGCGTCAGGTCCGACAGGTACATCTCCGTGGTCAGGCGGGCGATGTCGTACTTGGCGTAGAGCTGGTGCACATGCTGGCACAGGTCCTTGAGGCCCATGCGCTCGTAGCGCTTGTGCTGCTGGCAGAACTCGGGAAGGATGCGCCACATCGGCTGGTTCTTCTCGTAGTCGTCCTTGAACTGCTGCAGCGCGGTCAGCATGGTGTTCCAGCGGCCCTTGGTGATGCCGATGGTGAACATGATGAAGAACGAGTACAGGCCCGTCTTCTCGACCACCACACCGTGCTCGGCCAGGTACTTGGTGACGATGGACGCGGGGATGCCGGTCTCGTCAAAGTCACCGTCCAGGTCCAGGCCCGGCGTCACGATGGTGGACTTGATCGGGTCCAGCATGTTGAAGCCATCGGCCAGATCGCCAAAGCCGTGCCAGTTGTCGAACTCCTTGCCGTTCTTGCCCTTGGTCTTGCGCGATGCGTCCGGGCCACGAATGATCCAGTCCTGGGCCGAGCCCACGCCTTCGTCGGCCAGGGCTTCCGGGCCCCAGACCTGAAACCACCAGTCGTCCTCACCAAACTCATCGTCGACCTTGCGCATCGCACGGCGGAAGTCCAGCGCTTCGAGAATCGACTCTTCCACCAGCGCGGTGCCACCGGGCGGCTCCATCATCGCAGCGGCCACGTCGCAGCTGGCGATGATGCTGTACTGCGGGCTGGTCGAGGTGTGCATCAGGTACGCCTCGTTGAACAGGTTGAAGTCCAGCTTTTGCGTCTGGCTGTCCTGCACCAACACGTGCGATGCCTGGCTGATACCGGCCAGCAGCTTGTGGATGGACTGGGTCGCGTACACCACCGAGTGTTTCGGGCGCGCGCGCTTCTTGCCCATGGCGTGGTAGCTGCCATAGAAGGGGTGGAAGGCCGCATGCGGCAACCAGGCTTCGTCAAAGTGCAGGTTGTCCACGTAGCCATCGAGCTTTTGCTTGATGGTCTCGGTGTTGTAGAGCACGCCGTCGTAGGTCGATTGCGTCAGCGTCAGCACACGAGGCTTGACGGCCTTTGGATCGACACCCTTGAGCAGCGGGTTGGCCGCAATCTTGGCTTCGATGGTCTTGGGCGAGAACTCGCTCTCATGGATCGGGCCGATGATGCCGAAATGGTTGCGCGTGGGCTTCAAGAACACCGGAATCGCACCCGTCATGATGATGGAGTGCAGGATGGACTTGTGGCAGTTGCGGTCCACCACCACCACATCGCCCGGCGCCACCGTGTGGTGCCAAACCATCTTGTTCGAGGTCGAGGTACCGTTGGTCACAAAAAAGCAGTGGTCGGCATTGAAGATGCGCGCCGCATTGCGCTCGCTCTCGCCAATCGCGCCGTTGTGGTCCAGCAGCTGGCCCAGCTCTTCGACGGCGTTGCAGACGTCGGCGCGCAGCATGTTCTCACCATAGAACTGGTGGTACATCTGGCCAATCGGGCTTTTCAAGAAGGCCACACCGCCGCCGTGACCGGGACAGTGCCAGCTGTAGGAGCCGTCTTCGGCATAGTCCAACAGCGCCTTGAAGAATGGCGGCTGAATGCCTTCGAGGTAGTTCTTGGCTTCGCGCAGGATGTGCTTGGCCACGAACTCGGGCGTGTCCTCGAACATGTGGATGAAGCCGTGCAGCTCGCGCAGGATGTCGTTGGGCAGGTGGCGGCTGGTCTTGGTCTCGCCATAGATGTAGATCGGCACATCCGGGTTCTTGCGGCGCACTTCGGTGATGAAGTCACGCAGGTTGTGCACGATCTGGTCATCACCGCCGCCCAGCTGGAACTCCTCGTCGTCGATCGACAGGATGAAGGCACTGGCGCGGCTTTGCTGCTGCGCAAACTGGCTCAAGTCACCATAGCTGGTCACGCCCAGCACCTCAAAGCCCTCCTCCTCGATGGCATGTGCCAGATCGCGGATGCTCAGGCCGGAAGTGTTTTCCGAGCGAAAGTCCTCGTCAATGATGACGATGGGAAAGCGAAACTTCATGGGCGTTCCCGCAGGGGCGGGCCTCACTAAAACAATCGAAACAGGCGCGAAGTGTACGGAATTTGCACGCCCTTTTTATGTATCCTGCATCAATTGCCGCAAAATTGGTCGGCATATCGCACAATCGGGTAACAAACCTAATCGAACAAGGAGGGAGCTATGGAGATGTCAACCGTGTGGTGGCTGCTGACCGGCCTGGCCGTCGTCGCCGAGCTGCTCACCGGCACGCTGTATTTGCTGATGGTCGCCATTGGCATGGCTGCCGCTGCCATCGCTGCGCACCTGGGTGCCAACGAAGTGGTGCAGATCCTGGTCGCCGCCATCGTGGGCACGGCCACCGTGCTGGCCTGCTACCTGCGCCAAAAGCGCCGTGGCTCGTTGCTCTCCGGTGAGCGCGAGCAGGACATGCACCTGGACATTGGCGAACAGGTCCAGATTGAGCACTGGGAGGCCGACCGCACAGCCCAGGTGCGCTACCGCGGTGCGCCCTGGACGGCTGCATTGCTGGGCCAACACCCTGCGCTGCCCGGCGCCTACCGCGTGGTGCGGCTGGAGGGCAACCGCCTGCTGGTGGAACCCACCGAGCCCGCCGCGCACTAACCACTGGTTCCTGTCAACCAGATGCCAATCACCTGGGCATGGCAAACATAACAAGCGCAGCCAAATCCATGCCCCACACCCCCGCCTGGCCCGTCACACCCGAATGGTGTAATGGCCAGGACCTTTGAGCCAGGGGCCCGCCCCCAGCCAGTCACTGAAAAAACGGGCGCGTTGCACAAAGCAGTGCGTCCATGAGGAGAGCCCATGGAAGTCGCCATCATCATATTTGTCATCGCCATCATCTTCATTGCGATGTCCGTCAAGATCGTGCCCCAGCAGCACGCCTGGGTCAAAGAGCGCCTGGGCCGTTACGCCGGCACCCTGGCCCCCGGCCCGCGCTTCATCATTCCCTTTGTCGACAAAGTCGCCTACAAGCACAGCCTGAAGGAAATTCCGCTGGATGTCCCCAGCCAGGTCTGCATTACGCGCGACAACACCCAGCTGCAGGTGGACGGCATCCTGTACTTCCAGGTGACCGACCCGATGCGCGCCAGCTACGGCTCATCGAACTACATCATGGCCGTCACCCAACTGGCCCAGACCTCGCTGCGAAGCGTGATCGGCAAGCTGGAGCTGGACAAGACCTTTGAAGAGCGCGACATGATCAATGCCCAGATCGTCTCGGCGATCGACGAGGCCGCGCTCAACTGGGGCGTGAAGGTGCTGCGCTACGAGATCAAGGATCTGACGCCACCAGCAGAAATCCTGCGCTCCATGCAAGCCCAGATCACCGCCGAGCGTGAAAAGCGCGCGCTGATTGCCGCCTCCGAAGGCCGCCGCCAGGAGCAGATCAATATCGCCACCGGCGAGCGCGAGGCCTTCATCGCCCGCTCCGAAGGTGAGAAGCAAGCGGCTATCAACAAGGCGCAAGGCGAGGCCGCATCGATCACTGCGGTGGCTGATGCCACCGCCCAGGCGCTGGAGCGCATTGCCACCGCCATCCGCCAGCCCGGCGGCGAGCAAGCCGTGCAGCTGAAGGTGGCCGAGCAGGCCGTGCACGCCTACGGCAAGCTGGCCAGCGACGCGACCACCACCTTGGTCGTCCCGAGCAACATGACCGAGGTCTCCAGCCTGATCACCTCGGCCATGCGCATGATCCAGACCGGCAAGGGCCAGTAACCGCTTGGCCAACGCAAATGCAGCACGTGCCCCTTGAGCCGCGCTGCATTTTTGCCAAACAAGGCCCCGCTTTGCTGGAAGGCGCCAAATTTCAGGCTAGAATACACGCTTCACCGACTGGAGAGGTGGATGAGTGGTTTAAGTCGCACGCCTGGAAAGCGTGTGTGGGTTAATAGCCCACCGCGGGTTCGAATCCCGCCCTCTCCGCCAGTCAACAGGTGAAATTGTCAGCCAAGCTGTCCACGCTTGGCTTTTTATTTCCTGGCCACCACAGGACATAAAACGTACAAAACATGCGGAGAGGTGGATGAGTGGTTTAAGTCGCACGCCTGGAAAGCGTGTGTGGGTTAATAGCCCACCGCGGGTTCGAATCCCGCCTTCTCCGCCACAGATGACCGATTCAATAGCCTCCAAAGGCTGATGAATCAAAAAAGGCTGCAAGCTTCGGTTTGCAGCCTTTTTCTTTTGTGATTCCGCTTTTAATTCAAAGCCTTGATAACGATTTCGCAGTACAGGCGATGGCTAGCCCTCCGAGATTTCGCCATCAAGGCCTATGGTTTTATTTCTTGAACTTTCCCGATTCAGCTTTGGCTTGCTGAAAAACCGGACCCCACAATGGATGACCGCGCTCTGCATCATTCAAATCAAAATGAGGCTCAATTTTGATGAGTTCAGCAAATGTTCTCTTGCATTGGCTGGCGTTGTTATTAACGCAGTAACTAAACGCCAAATATTTCAAAGATCGCACCTGCAGTTCAGGCCATGCCCTTTTAAAAATCGGTTCCCTGAAAATCTTGATGGCATCAGAATACTGGCCATCATTGTATTTCGATAAACCTTCGGCAAAGCGGCGCTCTACCGCAGTGACGCCAGTGTTGGATGTATCGGTGTCGCTGGAGATTTGGGCGGCACGCGACTCAGGGGGCTTTGCGGGAGCCATTTCCACCGGCGAAGTTTCCACAACAGGTTGCGGCTCGGTGTTCTGTTGTACCTCGGTGGTTCCGCATGCAGCCAACGCCAACGCGATTCCTGTGATCACGCCAGCACTTGAGACATATTTAACTATAGACATATCAACTCCTATCTAGCTTCACGAACTCAAAATTTATGAGAAATTGTTATATCTTTTTTATCAGACACTTTGATTGATTGAGAGAACTTGGCAAATTCACCATTCTCAATGCTTATATGGTGCTCTCCTTCAGCAAGCCAGATACGCACAACCGGCGGGGAAATACCCTTGTCCTGCCCATCGATAATGACACGCCCCCAGGGCCGCACTGAAAGCTTGATGTAAGCCCCAGGTTTATCCTGTTTCGCTTCTGTCGTAGTTTTTCTCTCAACATCCACAGCCGGATGCGTGGGTACGCCCTTTGCTGTGTTGGGCATCGTTTCATTCAAAAGCTGCACTACCGCATTTTGGCTATTCGGAGTTTCAGCGGTCCTGTTGGCTGATACCGGCAGTGCCACAGCACCGGTGCCCTCCGAGACTTTGGGCACTGAGGGAGACAAAGCGATTTCAACTGGTTTTACGGAGCTCGCCCTTTCGGCATCTGCCGCCTCTTGCGGGTTCGGAAGAACGTCATGGTTCCTCAGCTCCACGCCAGCCACTGGCTGCCGGTTCACTGCGATGGCCTGCGTGTCCGCCCAAGCGCCTGGTGCCACTTGTTCATCCAGGTGGGATGCATGGGCAGCCATTGCGCCATGTGCACTGCCTGCCCCATCCGCACTGCCCATTTCTGGGGCCACAGATAGGGCCTGCTGCGGACTGTTATAGGGATCAGTCTGCACAGCCTCATCTGTTTTTAGCGTGGCCTGGCCGGTGTCCGCATAGGTTTTTGGATCGCCTTCTTGGGTCGTCCACCACGACACAAAAGCGCCGACCACCAACAGTCCAGCAACACTGGCGACGATCCAGGGCCAGCGGCGAGTGGATCGCATGCTTGCAGGCTTGCCTACTACCCCTGGGCTTGGGGCTGCGGCCGTAGTTGGCAGGCCGGCATTACCCTTGGATGCATCCTTGCCCAGAAGCGTCTCACCGGCTGCTGCATCAGCATGCGCATGGGCGCCTGATGTGCGGAGGTCCGTACCTACCAGAGCATCTCCGGGCTGCGCCGGCGGGTCAGCAGCAACTGCATCCATAACCTCGCTCACCCCCGCAAGCGGGGGCTCAGCGGGCAATGCATCCAAATTGCCTGATGTTGGGTTCAGCGCCTCCTGGAAATCGTCGATGGATTGCGGGCGGTGGTTGGGGAATACAGCCAGCGCGTGGTCGATGGCCTGTGCAAACGGGGCAGAGATGGGGTAATCCGCCGAAAGATGGAGCCTTTTGAGCGGGTCTTTTACCAGCCGCGCCACAGACGCCACCGGCGCCTTCCCCGTCACCACAAAATACAGGACTGCACCAACACCGTAGATGTCGGTCCAGGGGCCCTGGCGCATGGATTCATCATCTGCATACTGCTCAATCGGTGCAAATCCCGGCTTGAGGATCACCGTGAGCGCCTGCGTCATATCCCCAATGACCTGCCTTGCAGCGCCAAAATCGAGCAGCATTGGCGCACCCGTGTCGAGCACCATGATGTTGTCGGGCGACAGATCACGGTGGTAATAGTTTTGGGCATGCAAAAGGCGTAGCGCATCCAGAACCGGCGCGATCACCTGCTGCTTAATCCATGGCTCCTGGCTGCGCCTTTCTGGCTCGTCCTGCAGTACCTTGCGCAGCGTTCTGCCCTTGCAGTACTGCATGACCATGTAGGCCGTGCCGTTCTGCTCCCAGAAGCGGTGAATGCGGATCAGCGCGGGGTGCTCGAACTGGGCCAATATGCGTGCTTCGTTGAGAAAGCTCTGCAGGCCGGTCCCGAAGGTGGCATCGTATTTTTCAAAGCGAGGGCGAACGGTGCCCGCCCCATCCCGGAAGGCAATCGCACCGGGCAAGTACTCCTTGATGGCAACGGTGCGCTGCAAGGAATGGTCGTAAGCCAGATAGACGATCGAGAATCCTCCTTCGCCGACCACGCCCAGGAGCTCAAACTCGCCCATCCGGGTTCCTACCGGAAGGCTCATCGCCGTGCCTGCCGTCGGCAAGCCTTCATTCATTTCTGGTTCCATGTACTTCTGTCAAGGGTTGACGATCAAGCCTGGCTTGATCAGCGGACATTGCGGCCAACGAGCCAGGTCATCAGGGTTCCATCCAGTCCGGACTCATAAGAAAATGCTTTGAGCGGGGCGCCTCCTGCAGGGTGGGTCCACCAAAATGAGGGGCAGTCCTTCTCCCGCAGTGACTTGGCCATGTCCGGCCAGGGATACGAGGTGCCACGCACGACCGGTCGAGTTCGCTGCTCCTCACTATCGACATGGATGTCACCCGCCAGAAGCTCCAGGATCTCGGACCCGGCGGCCGGGACGGCATCTCCCCCCACTGGAAATACGGAACGCCATTGCGCAATGACATGGCCCCAGAGCTCGTCCATGCCGCTTCGGGGCAAGGCGCGCTGGATCGCGGAATGCAGCTGATGCCCCGTCATGTTCAGCAGTGTTGGCAGCTCCATCAGCACGGCTGTTGACGTCATCAGCTCAGACGCAGAAAGCGCATAGGCCACCACAAAGGGGTAGCGGCGCCCTACGCGGTCCACGCTCGGTGCCATGCAGCCCACAATCACTTTGTCACCTCCTGCTATCGCGCGGGGGAGCAGCAGATTCCAGGTCGGTGCCTGTGCCAGCTGCGCCACCCAGGCATCTCCCAACTGCGAGCGGCCTTGCAGCATCCCGGCCTGCAACCAGTCCTCCAGCGCCACTCTGGTGCGGCTCCTTGGATTGCTCCACACAAAATCACCATGGCTTGGGAGCTTTCCGCCCCAAACCACGTCGATGGATGCTGTGCCTATGAAGCTCACTTTTCTGCGCTCCTCGAATATGACGTTGTTCAGAACTGGCTTGGGCAGGCAAACGTCTGCATCTGGGTCAGCCGGAAAGGGTTTTGTACGCTGCTGGTGTGGACTTCAAACACCACTTTTTTGCCACTGACGGTGGCGGTCGCCGTGAAGGAGTCGGCCCTCAGACCCGACGCGAGCGTCAGCTTGTCGAAAAACCGATGCAATGCCCAGCTGCCATCGGTGCTCAGCGCACTTTGGCCTCCCGATTTGTCTGAAATCTGCAGTGACACCTGCTGCCGTCCTCGGGGGCCCGGCCACACCACGCTCTGGCTGATCTGTGGCCCGTGGGCATAGCGAATCACCGTTCCATCTACATCCAGCGCCATGCTCGACACAGAAGGATCCAACTCGACCACCTTGATCTCCAGGCGCAACCGGGGGCTCGCCTCCCCGCTTGCGAAAAACACATTCCGGATCACACTGGCTTTTTGGAAAGCGCTGAGCGAGCCATGTCCACCGGTATGGCTTCCATCCATGTTTTTCTTGAAGGTCCAGGTGGTGGTATCCACCATCGGGGCCAGGGTTCGGTTGAAGAAATCGTCCATCAAACCGCCCGGTCCAAACAGCCGGGCAAAGTCCTGGGGCGTCACATCCTCCGATGCGCCCCGGTTGAGGGGATAGCGCCCGGCCACTGCCTTGCGGCAAAAATCCCCCACGGTGGCATTGAGGTTCGCGCCAATCTGGCTGCGCACAAGACTCGAGGTCTGCTGGCTGCTCGCCGTGGCAATGCCCCCTAACATCTGTGCCAATGGAGCAGGTAGCCGCGATGCTTCCGTCCTCAGCCGAATGGCCGCATCCGGCGGTGGTGGCATCCCGCCGGAGCGCACGGCAGCATCCGTCGCCATCAAGGTTCCGTAGTACTCGTCCAAGGTCTTCATAATGGCATCTATCGGCATGCTGCCAGGGGTCTGCGCGCCTGGGGCACCGACCAGGCGGCGCAAGGGCTCAAAGTAGTGGTCGACGATCAGCTCGTCCTTGTCTTCCTTGCGGCTATGCGCGGCGGGAACGGGGCCAATGACGCGCTCGATGTCGTCACGGGTGTTTTTGATGCCCTTCGTGACCCTGTCCACCACGGTCTGCTGCCCCCGTTCGGCCTCACGCAACAAGGTGGTCTCTCGCACGACCCCACGCAAGAAAAGAGGCAGCGGAGAATCGGGTGCAGACAGCACGCTCAAGCGCTGAATCGACGCTTGCAATGAACCGCTTGGAATCAGCTGCACATCCTGGATGTACTGTGCCCAGGTTTGCTGGTACTCGCGCAGATAGAGCATGCGCACCTCTCGGACCAGCTTGCCGCGGGCCGCATCGCCAAGCTGCGTCTTGATGCTGGGCGCGGGCAACCCCAGCACCCAGCCTTCGTCATCGGCCACTTCGGTGACCACGCTGCCAACGGACTTGTCAAACAGATCCCAGTAGCCCTGGTAGGTAAACAGACCGGGAACACCACGGTTCAACGGCTGGCCCCCTTTGCGAATAAATACATTCGCGGCCTGGGGCCCCGCCACATCCAGGATGTTGAACTCCCTGAGCTCATTACGTTGCAGGCGGCTGCGCAAACGGTAGTAGGCACGCTGCGCGGTAGACAAGGTGGAAAGCCTGCCACGCACCTGGCTGACCAATGCGTCGTTCAACGGGTATGGCGAGCTGACCACCTTGTCGCTCGAAAACAAAGCGCTCAAATGCCGGTCGATGCTCGCAGCTGTCTTGGGGTCGGCATCGGGCAGTACAAAGCGCTTGAAGTCGCTGCTCATCCATTGCTGCAAAAAGCCAGGCGAGTAATGCGCACTTTGCTGCAGCATCAAATAGGCCTTGAGCGCCTCATACAGGTACTCCAGCGAATCGACCGGGGGATGCTGAAGCTGCGCCTCCAGGCGTTTGGCGACCACCGGTAGCAGTCCGTTATCGAGCATGCGTTGGTATGCCAGCTGCGATGCAGCGGCCACCTTCTCGCCTTGAAAAAGGCCATAGCGGTAATCCAGCGGCGGCTGCGTGATGGGAAACGCGGGCATGTCCCCTATTTCCTTCACCTGGCCCAATAGCGCCATCAGTCCCGCCAGATCGCCCGCGTTGCTGTTGTAAGCATCCACCGATTGGGAGACCTCATCTGCCTTCTGGCTGACATGGTCGATATAGGCGTTGTTGTTGCCATAGCTGATCAGCCATGCAGACAGCGCAACGACCAGCAGCACCACCGACGCGCCATAGCCTACATAGTTGAGAAACTTGGCCCGGCGCTCCCAGATCAGGTTGCGCCCCGCCAGATGGGATTCGGCAAAAATCACCTTCACCAGCAGGTCGTACAGAAAATAGCTTTTGCCCCCATCCTGGGCGCGGGCCACGGGCACGCTGCCGGCCGAAGAAAAGGCTTTGCGCAAACTGCCCAGTACCCGGTCAAAGACCGTCCCCTCCTGGGTTCCGCTGCTGAAGTACACACCACGCAGCAGGGGCTGGTGCATGATTCGCGATTCGGCAAAAACAAAGTCCACGGCCTTGGCAACCCTGCCGCGCAAACCCGCAAACTGCTGCGGAAAAGCATAGATGTAGTTGCGCCGGCGCTGGTCCATCTCCTGGGCCAGATGCGCATCTTGCACGCTGAACAGCGCTTTTTCCAGCGCAGCCCATTCCTCGCCAAATAGCGCGGGCGTGGGGCGGTTGCTCTTGGCTTTTTCCGAGTATGGAAAGGTAAAACCCCAGACCTGGTTGCGCTGGTCTTTGCTGAAGCCCCCAAAAAACTCATGGAAGCCCGCCAGCAAATCGACCTTGGTGACCCATACATACACGGGCAACTCGATGGCCAGCGCATTCTGCAACTCATTCAAGCGTTCGCGCAGTGCAGTCAGGTGAATGATGAGTTCATCTTCCGAATGGGTCAGCAGATCCGAGGCGCTCAGCGTCAGCATCACGCCATTGATGGGTTGCCGGGGGCGGTATTTTTTCAGAAGGCCCAGAAAGCCCTCCCACTCCCGTTTGTCCACGGATTCATCACTGTCCTGCGTGGTGTAGCGCCCAGCGGTATCAATGACCACCGCCTGGTCCGTGAACCACCAGTCACAGTTGCGTGTGCCGCCAACGCCTTGCAGCGCCGCCTTGCCATACTGGCCTGCAAGCGGGAAGTCCAGGCCTGAGTTGACCAAGGCGGTGGTCTTGCCAGAACCCGGCGCACCGACGATCACATACCAGGGCAACTCATAGATGAACTTGCTGCCCATGCCGCTGCGCGACTGGCCCTCGACCCGCAGCGACTTGAGTGTTTTGGCCGCCTCTGAAAAACGCCCTTGCAGCTCCACCACCTCATCGCTGGTATCACCGTTTTTGCGCTGCGCGTCCACGGCATCACGAACCTGGCCAATGCGGTCAAGCAGCAAGCTGTTGATATTGCGCCGACGCCAGAACGACACCAGCAGCCACAGCACATACAGCGCAGCCACAATGCCGATGCACCACCAGCGCATGCGCTCGGGATCCAAGGGCCGGTAATCTGCAAAGGCGAACAATGGCCCGGCAAACCAGATAAAAAATGACAGCGCAACAACGCCCACCAGCACCCAAAATGTACGGCTTGCCAAGAAGCCGAAAAACCGTCGTATCCAGTACATCATTGCTGGTCACCTGCAGTTGGTGCCGCAAAAAGAACGACCTCGACCCGCCTGTTGCGGGCGCGTCCTTCTGCGGTTTTGTTATCGGCAACCGGCTGTGCATCACCCATGCCTTGCGCTTGCACGCGTTGTGCCACCACGCCACGGCTGCGCAACAACGCCACGACTTGCTCTGCGCGGTCCTTCGACAGCTCATAGTTGGAGGGGTAGCGCGCAGTCCGGATGGGTACGTTGTCGGTATAGCCTGTGACCGTTACATGGCCGCGCTCGGCCACCAGGGCATCCGCTACGCGCTGCAAAACAGGCAGGTAGGCGGGCAGCACGGTGTTGGAGCCCGATGCAAACAGCCCATCCCCACGCAGCACAACCGTGCTGCGATCGGCCTCGTCATGCACGCTGACCAGGCCTTCGCGGATCTCTGGCTCCAGGAACTTGCTGAATCTCGCAGGCCCCGGACGGGGGGTGGCGGCCACAGGCCGGTTCAGCTGCAAACCGCTGATTTTGTTGAAGAGCGCATCCGAGCGCCCCGCCAAGGCGAACGAAAACCAGAAGTAGCAGCCCAAGCCGATCAGCGCAGCAAGACAGGCCACCACCCAGACGGGCATCAGCCGCCAACGCTGCGGGCCGCCACCGAGGGCGCCGCGCCAGTGCGGCGAGAGTTGATCATCGCTGCCTACACCCAGGTCGCGCAGAATGGTCCAGAGGCGCTGACGCAAGGTTTCCAACTGCGCGCGGCCGTTATCGACCACACGAAACCGGCCCTCGAGCCCCAGCGAAATGCAGTAATACATCAGCTCGAGCAGCTCGCGGTAATGCTGCGGGTTCTGCGCGAGCTTGGAGAGCAGTTGAAAGAACTTCTCCCCGCCCCAGGTCTCGTTGTGGAACGTGACCAGCAAACTATGGCGCGCCCAAATCCCCGATCCGCCCCAGGGCGTTTGCGCAGCCGATTCATCGATCAGCGTGCAAAGGCAGTAGCGCGCGCCGACAATGGTCTCCGGCAAAACGCCAAGCTCTCGGGCTTTGCGCTCGAAATCGTGCACCTTGCTGATCAGGAACTCCCGCAAGCTGGCGATATCGCTCAGCTGCGCCGTGTTTCTGATCTGCGGCACCAGATTGAGGACCGGATTGGCGGCGACTACCAAAGGGTTGGAGCCACTGACCACGTCAGGCAAGTCCAGCACCAGCGGAGCGTCGCCCGCCAGGGGATGGGGAGAAGACGACTTGGCACCGGCCTCCCCTGTCTCGGAAAACATCTGGTTGATATTGGACGAAGTGGGATTGGACACTGCTTCCCTTTGTTAAATACTTGGCCGCCAGGCTGGCTGCAGCGCGCCACGGCTGCCTGCGTTGCGGCCCATCAGGGCTTGATGGCCCAGAACTCCAGACGCAACCCTGGAAAATCACCCGCCACATGCATCGCGACACCGCCCGAGCGCTCCAGCTGTTCCCAAAGCTCATTGGTGGTATCGAGCTGGAAGTAGTTGTAGTTCGCGTGGTATGGCAGCTCGCGCGGAGCGATGGGCATGGGATGCAGGCGCACCCCCGGCAGATGCAGATTGACCAGGTCGCGAATCTTTCGACCGGGCCGATCTTGACTTGCGTGGGGAAGCGGGTTCGCACCACATCGGTGGGCAACTCGGCAAATACAGCGAGCACAAAATTGGCCTGTTTGACCAGACCCAGGTCCGGAATCACCCCGACCCGCACCCCGTACTGGCGCTCGTGCAATTCAATCGGTATGGCGTTCTGCTCCAACACCATGGACAGCGAGCGGCGAATGTCATTCACCACCGTGGTAAAGGGCGGGCTCGGCGCATCATGGTCATAGACCGGGTATGCCATTGGCCGGCGATCATCGCGCGTAAAAGTAGACAGCTCACCGGCCAGTTCCAGCAAATGGCCATACACCCGCTCGGGATGCAATATCTTGTGGTCACGCAGATGGGTGATCTTGGGCTGCCAGCGGTTGATGATGTTCAGCATCATGAAATCACCCACCTCGGCAATGCCTCCCCGCCCGGGCTGCAAAACGCGCTGCGCCAAGGCCTCACCGCGCTGCTGCAGCAAGCCGGCAATATCGTCGACCATGGCATGCAGCAATCGGCTCTGTCCGTAGGCGATCGATGGCTGTATAAAACGCTCGTCCAACACCACCGCGCCCTCGTTGGAGTCGGCCAGTTCCGCATCCTCTGCCAGATAGCGGGCCAATGCGCCGGTGTCGGCAAAGCTCAATTCCGTCGCCAAGGGGCGGCGCATCGGCAAAGCCAGATAGATACGCTCGTCCTTGCATGTCTTGTCAATCTCCAGCGGCTCGACCATCGAGTCCTGCCCTGGAAAACTGAAAGGCGTGCCATCCGGGAACACCCCAACCGCTTTGAGCAAGGCCAGTTTTCCGAGTGCCAGGGCTTCGACATCCAGCACCAACTCGCGGAACCCCCAGAAATAAGGTTCAGCAGCGAGCGACCTGGCATGCGAAAAAAACTCCAGATACCGCTCTTGCTGCTGAAAGTGCTGAGGGCGCAAAAACATGCCCTCCGACCAAACGACCTTGCGCATAAACATGGTTGCACCCGACTTGGTTAAAACGGCAGCCGCATGCCGCCCGGCATACTGGGCACCGACCCACTGGTGGGCACAGGCACCTCGGTCACGTTGGAACTCACGGAAACCTTGTTGGGCCCAACGTAAACCTTGACGTAGGAGGATTCAAACGACGGATGAAAGACCGAAAAACGCCCGGCCTCCTTGGGCGCCGGCAGCGGTGCAATACCGCGCCATACCGCCCTGTCCAGATCGCGGTAAGCCACAAAGACGCCAAGCACACGCTCCTCGGCCAACGCTTTTCCTAGCAACACCTTCGCTTCGCCAGGCTGCAAGATAAAGCTCTCCTTGGACACCAAGTCAGAGGACAGAATCTGCTCATCCTTCTCGTACATGCTGAAGAAATCACTGCTGTTGAAAGCCGTCACCCCTTTGAGCCGGTAGATCTTGACCTGCACTGGCGTGGGCTGACCATTTCGGTCAAGGTTGAGCTGGTCGTCGGCAGTGATGACCACGGTGTAAGGCGCGGGCAACACTGGCGCCGGCCCCGCACAGCCAGACAACATCCAAGCCGCGATAAGTGCAATGAAACTTTTCATCGTGATTTTTCTATGAATTTTATTAAATCTATAGACAATCGCTATTGTGCCAGCGCCTGTGTCACTCGTGGGGAACATGGCGCAAAAACGGATGAATTGTTGCCAGAATTCAACCTATTGGAGACAGACGGCGTTGCTGCCGGGGTGCAGAGGTGTGCTACGCCAGCAACTCGCAGTCCACGCTTGGGCCTCTCATCCGCGCCATCGCTTGGGCGATGAAACGACCACCGCAGATGGTGGAACTCGTCAATTGCACCGACCGGTCTGCGCAGTTCGACCGCGTGTTGTGCGCACGTCTGGCCAACGGCGGGAATTCTGCCCAACAACCTATAGATTGCTCGGGATGCCAGCGTGTAGAGGGTCTGCACGCTCTCAGATCGGGGGATGGACGGCCATCACCGCATGCGACACCAGCGCTTTTTACTTATCGCAAATCTATATGCGCGCAGTGGCCCCTTCTGCTTCCCGGAAGGCTTTAAAGACATCATGCATTCGGGTTAAGTCTCCCGTATATCCGATTAAGCAAGGCGCTGGCAAAATTCTGGGCGACAGCAATGATACCGTTAATACTCGCGGTTAACGCGTTTGATACCCTTAACTCAAATATCTACTCATTGCGAGCAATGAGCTACTGATGCACATTCAGCATCTCGAGATTTTTTAAATAAAACAGAACTCAATCGCGAATCAAACAAAAACTCTTTATTCTAGGCGCGAAAAAATGAACCAGACAAAACCTGATCCACCTATTGATAGCACTTTTATCCAGTCTAAACAACTACTAGATTTTCAGCCACTGTGTAAGCGCCGATCAGTAAGTTCTCAAAATACCATCGCGCGCTACCTGTGATTTGTCGTACATAACGTGCGCTTGCTTGAACAACTCTTGAGCCTTAGCTTTGTCTTTTTCAACCACTTCATAATGGCTTGCCTTGTTCAACACAAGATTATATGGAAAATAGTGTGCGGATGCCTGAGACACAGCCTTGACCTTTTGGGCCGTAAAATCATCAAGAAATTCATAAACTCCGCCCCACCGTGACGAAAGATAATTTATCGCACTGATAGGCGAAGCCATAGCTTTAGATTCGGACCTCCGACCCTTAGTGAAAATCTTTAGATGTGAAGTCTATCTTTCAGCTACATCAGATTTCATTATCAAGAAGATTTTTCGAGTAAATTTCATGCCGATACAAATCACCCGACTCAGAAAAATAAAAAAATTCCTTTGCCACTCCAAGGTCAAAATAGCTATCAAATGATACTCTGACCAATTTTTCACCTGCGAAGGTGGTTTGAGAAAAATTCACATTCAATAGCTTCACACTCTTCAAATGACCCAGTCTAGACTTTACAAAACTAAAAGTTTTTTAAATAGTCGTCTTTAGACGCAGGCATACCAGAATTTTTCTTTAATATTTCATAATTTATATCATGCCTATCATTATTGAAGTTATTATGGAAAACTTCAGCTTTTTTAATAAATTCAGCTTCTGAAGTGCTTTTAGAACACCCATCCAACAATATTATTAACACCATTACATAAAACATTGATTTAAATATATTAATGTTCATTTTGCAAAAGATACAAAAGACTTACTCCATATTGCACTTCGAAAATTAGAGCTAAGAAGTACAAATCATCCAGCTCACGCAGCACCCGAATCCCCCTTCGAAAATCAAACTTCGCCGTCTAGCCAACTTCCATTTTTGCATTGAAACAATGACAGCGAAAAAATCGCGAATATTTCGATACATATTATCAAAACCCACACAATTTCGCTGCAAGGAGAATGCATTTCTTTTTTCTGCAAAATAAACATTTATTGGCAATGCATTTTAATTCATTATTCGATCTTTCCCCGCGCAAAGAATAGACGCAAGTTTGCAGAGCTTAATTAATTTAAGGAAGATGAATGAGATTCTGAGAAAACCTCAAACAACATATTTAAATAAATAGGGAAGCAAAATTTTAGAAATTCAATTTCATTAGTTAATGCTTTCAATTTCTGGATAGCACATATATGATTCAATGCTTTCTGGAAGAATAGCCTGCAATTTCATATGGGTAGGTTTTTTCAGCTTTGCCATTCTAACGGCCTCTGGATTTTGTGTACCAAGCATTATGAATTCCCCGACAATCACTTTAGCTGAGATTTGGGATGAATACATCATTAAATCATTTAATGATTCAACGTTATGAAATGTAGAATCTTTTGTTAAGAAAGCATTTTTCCCCGAAAAATCAATTAACTCCTGGAGAGTGCCTTGCTGCATTGGCGTGTTCTTCAAATTCGCTGACCCAATAGATGCTATAAACCCAAAGCCATTTCCTTTAAATACTCCATTTTCATAGAATCCAGTTTCAGCAATCCACGCGTATTCGGGTCGTTCCTTCTTATACCATATCCATTTATCTCTATTTTTTTTAATTGGAAATGCTGCCATAACACCATTTTTTATAAAAAATGCCCCGCATTCATCTTTCATTTTTGCTGATACATTTAGAGCAGCTGCAAAGAATATAAATACAAAGTACTTTCCAATCCTCATTTTCTTGCTCCTACTCTGTTTCTTAGGACTTTGGCGCCAATGTCTGCTAAATCTGTAAAATCGGCTGTCGATGCAGACCCAGCGCGTTGCATTTCAGGAAAATAATGTGGGGAATCACAAGAATATCCTTGCGGAAGTTCGGATGATTTCCATATGCCGATAGGTATATAGTCTGCTGGGTACTTCACATCTTTACCTGGCTCTCTATCATTTTCTGTGCAGCTGAGTTTATTTTTACTCCACTTTTTGCAGTATTGCGTGTATTCATAAGGGCTCAACTCCTGCCACGGCTTTTTACCGTTTGCCGCTCCCCCAATTTCATATTGGGGCAAGGATATTGTTTTGGCTGT